>JAYUCA010000272.1:0-10653 GCA_043740535.1 Rhodospirillales bacterium
CGGCCGGGGCTGGATCGGTCGCCGCGCCGCAGGCCTTGCTGGAAGGCGCATCGGACGCCATCGCTGGCGCGGCCCTGCAAGGCCAGCTCGAAGCCCAGGCGCTCGGCTCGGGCGTCGCGTTGTCCAGCGCGGAGATGCTTCCGGTGCAGGCGGCCGGGGCCTACCGGCGGGTAAGCCTCCGCATCGCGGTCGGCGGACAGTGGCCTGAGCTGGTCAGTCTGCTGCAGGCGATCGAGACAGCGCGGCCGCGCATGCTGATCGACGATCTCCAGGTTCAACCCGCGCCCACGGTGACCGGCGGCGCCGCCCAGCCCTTGTCCGCGATCTTCACCGTGACCGCCTTCCGCGCCGGTACGGCGCCATGAGCCGCCTGCCCCTGTACGGCCTGGCGGCGCTGGCGGCGCTGCTGGCCGTCTCGATAGCCTGGCAGCTGTCGACGCCGGACCGGGTCACGCCTGCTGCCCCGCTGCCCATCACCGCCGCCACGACGGACGCCCGGCCGCCGACGGACCACGCGCGAGGGGCGGCAGACCTGGCCGCGGTGATCCTGGCCCGGCCGCTGTTCAGCCCGGCCCGCCGCGCCGCCGCACCGGGCATGGTGGCGCAGCCCGCGCCCGACGGCCCGTTGCCGCGCCTGACCGGAATCATTGTCACGCCGACGGGGCGCAGCGCGATCTTCGCTGGCGGCGCCCAGCCCGTCGTCGTGCTTGAAGGCGGGCAGTTGGGCGGCTTCGTGGTGCATGCGATCGAGCCTGGCCAGGTCACCCTGCTAGGCCCGGATGGTCCTCGCATCGTCCTGCCGAGCTTCGATCCTAACCGGCCCCAGCCGGTCGCCGCCGCGGTCGCGCAGGGTCTGCCGCTGCTCCCGGGCGCGGCGCGGCCGGCGCCCGCCTATTCCCCTGAGCCGCCGGAGGGATCAAAAGACGCTATGCCCTTCGAACAGAAGCCTGCCCCCACAGGACTCGATATCGTCCGCAACCAGTCCAGCCGGGCGCCCGGCCAGGCCGGGCCGCCGCGATGACGCTGCTGCGTCTGCTGCGCCGGGGCGCCCTGCTGCTGCTGGTTGCCGGCTGCACGCCCACAGACCCGCCGCTGCTGCAGCCGCTGCCGCCGGCACAGCCCGGCGCGGGGGTTGCGGCCCCGCGCGTCACCGGCCGGGTCGGCGCGGCCGCGGCGTCCCCGCCCGCGCAGTACAGCATCGGCACGACGACCACGATCCAGACCGACATCGCGCGGCCCGGCGCCGCGGGCGCCGCGACCGAGCCTGCCGACATCTCGTTGAACTTCGCCGACACCGACATCCGGGAGGTCGTCTCCCAGATCCTCGGCGGCGCGATGCGCGTCACCTACACCATCGATCCGGCGGCGCGCGGCACTGCCACGCTGCGCTCCCCTGGGCCGATGACGCGCACCCAGGCGTTGGCGGCGCTGCAGGCCATGCTGGCGCAGAATGGGCTGGCTTTGGTGCAGACCGGCTCGCTCTACCGGGTGGTCACGCAGGCCGCCGCGGCGTCGCAGCCGGGCATGGCCGCCGGGCCGGGGGCGGCGGGCGGCACGGTGGCGCCGCTGCGCTACGCAGCCGCCGACGAGCTTGCGAAGGTGCTGCAGCCCTTCGTCGGCGCCGGGGGCAAGATACTGGCCGACCCGAGCCGCAACGCCGTGCTGATCAGCGGCGACCCGACGTCACGCGAAACGCTGCTGAACCTGGTCGCGGCCTTCGACATCAACCTGCTCGCCGGCCAGTCCTACGCTGTCTTCCCCGTCAGCAGCGGCGACGCGAAGGAGTTCGCCACATCCCTGCAGGACGCGCTGCGGGGCCAGGGCGGCGGCGCGCTGTCTGGCGTCGTGCGGGTCGTGCCGATGGCGCGCATCAACTCCGTGCTCGTGGTCACGTCGCAGCCGCGCTATCTCGACGACGTCCGCCGGGTCTATGCGCTGGTCGAGCGGGCACGCCGGGGCTCGGTGCGCGGCTGGAGCGTCTACTACCTGCAGAACAGTCGCAGCAATGAAATCGCCTACGTGCTGCAGCAGGCTTTCACGCCGCGCAACGTAACGGCACAGCCGACGCCGGCAGGCGGCGCCGGGCCTGGTCGCGGCAGCCGCTCGCTTGGCAGCAGCGGCAACGGATCGGGCGGCGGCGGAATCGGTCTGCGCAGCGGCGGCGGGCAGTCGGCGGGGGCCGCGCAGCAGACGGTTCCGGCAGCGGGCGCGCAGGCCAGCGGCGGCGGCGCGCCGCCGGCGGCCGAGTCCTCGGCCAACCCGCTGCTCGGCGGTCTAGACCCCGGGGGCAGCGGCGGCGCCGGCGACGCGGCTCCTGAAAGCATGCGGATCATCCCGAACCCGCAGAACAACGCGCTGCTGATTTATGCCACCCCGCAGGAGCGGGATGCCGTCGAGGCGACCCTGCTGCGGCTCGATGTGCTGCCGCTGCAGGTCCGGATCGACGCGACCATTGCCGAGGTCACGCTGAACGACCAGCTGCGCTACGGCACGCAGTTCTTCTTCACCAGCGGCGAGTTCAACAGCGTGCTGAGCACGGCGGCCGCCTCGGCGGTCAGTGCCGGGCTGAACACGGCGCTCCCGGGCTTCATCTTCAGCGGCCGGGCGGCGAACGGCTCGCCGATCGCGATCTCGGCGCTGCAGGCGGTCACCGATGTCCGGGTGCTGTCCTCGCCGCAGGTGATGGTGCTCGACAACGAGCCGGCCCGCCTGCAGGTCGGATCGTTGGTACCGTTCCTGACGCAAAGCTCGCAGAGCCAGCTGGCCGCCGGTGCGCCGATCGTAAGCTCGGTCGATTATCGGGAGACGGGCGTGATCATGGAGGTGACGCCCCGGGTGAACAGCGGCGGCCTGGTGACGCTGGATATCTCGCAGGAGGTCAGCAGCGTCGATCCGACTCAGACGACACCGGGGCTGAACTCGCCGACCTTCTCGCAGCGCGTGGTCCGCACCCGGGTCGCGGTGCAGGACGGCCAGACGGTCGGGCTGGCGGGGCTGATCAGCGACAGCGTGACGCGCGGCAATTCGGGGATCCCGTTTCTCAGCCGGATCCCGCTGCTCGGCTCGCTGTTCGGCACCCAGAACAACGCGCGCAACCGGACCGAGCTGCTGGTCCTGATCACGCCCCGGGTCATCCACGACCAGCGCGACGCGCGGGCGCTGACCGAAGACCTGCGCGACCAACTGCTGAACGCCGCGGCGCTGCCGGGCCAGTTGCGGGACCTGCGGCCCTCGGGCGCCAGTGATCCGCAGGCCCGGGTGCGCCGCAGGCTGGGTTTGGAGTAGCCGTGCCCCGCGATCGAGGGTTCGCCCTCCTGCTGGTCCTTTGGTCGCTGGTGCTGCTCACCATGATCACCACGCGGCTGATCGCGGCCGGGCGGGACGAGGTTCACCTGGCGTCCAACCTGCGCGCCGCCGCCAGCGCGGAGATGCTGGCCGACGCCGCGGTGCACGAGGCGGTGTTCCATTTGCTCGACCGGTCGGATGCCGGCTGGGAGGCCGGCGGGGCGCCGCGCCGGGTGGCGCTGCCGGGGGGCACGGCGGTGCTTCGGATCGGCGACGAGTCCGGCAGGGTGAACCCCAACCAGGCGAGCGAGGCGCTCCTGCGCGCCTTGCTGCAGGGCGTGGGCGCCGATGCCGGTACCGCCCGTGCCGTCGCGGCATCGATCCTGGACTGGCGGTCCGTTGGCCCCTTCGCGCGGCCGTTCGGCGCGAAGGGGCCGGAGTATCGGGCGGCGGGGCGCGACTACGGACCGCCCGAGGCGCAGTTCCGCACTGTGTCCGAGCTTGGCCTCGTGCTCGGCATGACCCCGGCCTTGCTCGACCGCCTCGCCCCGCACATGACCGTCTTCTACGACGGCGATCCCGATCCCGGGCACGCCGGCCCGGTCGTGCTGAAGGCGCTGCGGGCGTCCAGCGGGCAGGACGACATCGGTGGCGCCGGCAGGGCCACCATCCGGGTCGTGTCGATCGTCGCCGAGGCGGCAACGCTGGATGGCGGACGTTTCAACCGTGCGGCCGTGGTGCGGGTGGGGGCCGGCACGGCAGGGTTGCCCTATCAGATCCTTGACTGGCGGCGGACGGATGGATGAGCGTGCCGACGTGACCTGGATCAGCCTGCAGGCCTCCGTCTGATGCCGTTCCTCTCCTACGCGCAGAACCTGGAAGACGTGTTGCTGTGGCGGGTCTTCGGCGACATCGGCGCCGGCTTCTACGTCGATGTCGGTGCAGCCCATCCCGACGAGGATTCCGTGACCCGTGCCTTCTACGACCGGGGATGGCGCGGGATCAACATCGAGCCGGTACCGGCGCTGGCCAGGCTTCTCGCCGATGCAAGGCCGCGCGACGTCACGCTGGCGCTGGCCGCGGGGTCGGCGGACGGCGCCGGCACCTTGCATGTGGTGGACGACACAGGCCTGTCCACGACCGACGCCGCGATCGCATCCATGCTGGAGGGCATCGGCCATCGGTCGAGCCCCATCCGCGTTCCGCTCCGCCGCCTGTCGTCGATTCTCGACGAGCACGCGCCCGACGATATCCACTTTCTCAAAATCGATGTCGAGGGCGCCGAGCGGGCAGTCCTGGAGGGTTGCGATTTCTCGGTCCACCGCCCACGCGTCCTCCTGCTGGAGGCGACCCGGCCATTGTCGCCGGAGCCGACCCACCATCTGTGGGAGGACCTGCTTGTCGGCGCGGGTTACCGCTTCGTGTATTTCGATGGCCTCAACCGGTTCTACGCCGCCGATGAGTGGCACGCCGCGTTGGCCCACCATTTCACCATCCCGGTCAACGTGCTGGACGACTATGTCCGGCCCCCCGACGCACGGTCAGCCAGGCAGGCCGCGCAGCAGGCGGCACGGACGGACGCTGCCGAGGCCGCCGCCCGTGCCGCCTATGCGAAAGGGTTCGAGGCCGCCCGCGATCTCGGCCGCATGCGCACGCTGCTCGAGACGGCGGACGGCCTCGCACAGCGGACGCAGGCGCAGCTGCGCGCCACGGAAGCCGCGGGTCAGGCTTCGGCAGCGGGCGCCGCGGCGGCCGAGTCGGAGTGCACAGCCCTGCGGACCGCCGTCGTATCGCACGAGAACAGGGTTGCAGCCCTGCAACTGCATCTCGACGCGCTCCATCGCAGCACGTCCTGGCGGGTCACGCGGCCGCTGCGGGGT
The DNA here is from genome assembly GCA_043740535.1 of Rhodospirillales bacterium. GTDB lineage: Bacteria > Pseudomonadota > Alphaproteobacteria > Acetobacterales > Acetobacteraceae > JBBROS01. The sequence continues at coordinate 5,166 of JAYUCA010000272.1, forward strand.
CTGTCGAGGCTGATGCGAAGCCCGAGCCGGGCGGCGGCGCCGGTGCGGCAGACGGCCGATCCGGGTCCCATCGATGGGCCCGCGCCGGTGCGGCCGCCAACCGTGGTCGCGAGCCCTCCGTGCCGGTCCGAGCCAGCCATCACGCCCGGCCGAGAGACGGCGGCCGTCGCGGACCACCGTCCCTATCGCACCGTGCACCAGTTCCACTCCGGCTCCGCGACCAACGACGCCGTGACGAACAGCATGCTCATGGTCCGCGGCCGGTTGCGCCGCCTGGGGTACCGGAGCGAGATCTTCGTCACGCATCGCGACCCCGCCTTGGCGACCGAGCTCCGCCTTTTGGCTGACCTGCCGCCCCGGGCGGACCACGTGCTGATCGTGCACCATTCCATGGGCCATGACGCGCTCGACACGGTCGTCGCGCATCCGGCGCCGAAAATCCTCTATTACCACAACATCACGCCGCCGGAGTTTCTGCCGGAAACGTCGTCTTTCCGGCACTATGCGAGGCTCGGCCGCCGACAGCTGCTTACCCTGCGTGACGCCGTCGTCGCCGCGGTCGCCGCCAGCGAGTACAACGCGATCGAGCTGCGGCGGGACGGGTTCGACCCCGTGATGTCCTGTTCGCTGCTGTTCGACCTCGCCGCGCTCAAAGCCAAGGCGGCCGGCCGGCCGGAGCGGCAGACCGACCGGCCGTTCACCGTTCTGTTCGTGGGCCGCGTCATCGCGTCGAAGGGCCAGGCCGACCTCGTCGAGGCGTTCGCCCGCTTCCGCAACCGGCTTGGCCGGCCCGCCCGTCTGGTGCTCGCCGGCCGCACCGACAGCCCGGGCGACTATCTCCAGGCGATCGATACGGCGATGCGCGCCCATGGCCTGGAGGCGGAACTGATCGTGACCGGCCAGATCGCGGACGACGAGCTGTCCGCGCAATACCGGGACGCGGACCTCTATGTCTCGATGAGCTACCACGAAGGGTTCGGCGTCCCGCTGATCGAGGCCATCGCGCATGGCGTCCCGGTGCTGGCCTGGTGCAGCGGTGCGGTGCCCTACACGCTGGGAGACGCGGGCCTGTTCGCCACGCGCGACCCGGTGCTCGTCGCCGCCGCGATGCTGGAGGTAGCGCAGGATCCGGACCGGCGGGCGGCCCTCATGGCGGCCCAGCGCGCTGCCATGGACCGGTTCGACCTCGATCTCCAATGGCCGGTCATGCAGGCGGCGCTGGGCCGCGCCGGCGTGGCGCCCCCGCCGGACCCCGCGGTCCGGGCGGGGCTGGCCAAACACCTGGCGCTTACCCTGATCGGCCATGTTCAGGGCAGCTACAGCCTGGCGGCCGTCAACCGCGGCATGGCGGCCGCACTCGAAGCGGAACTGCCAGGCCGGGTCCGCCTGGTGGCGGTCGCGGGCGAACGGGTCGAGGACCTGTCCGGCCTGCCGGATGAGGTGCGGGCGGTCGCCGCACGCGGCCCGCATGTCACCGGGCCTGAAATCGTCATCAGTCAGCACTACCCGGTCCATAGGCCGGAGGAAGGCGGCGACCTCCGTCTGGCGCTGGTGTTCTGGGAGGAGTCGCTGCTGCCGCAGCCCATGATCGACGCGCTGTCCGATGGCTTCGACGGCGTCCTGGCGCCCTCGCGGTTCGTGGCCAAGGCGCTCATCGATTCCGGCCTGCGCTGCCCGGTCCGCGTGATCGGCCAGGCGCCGGACCTATCGGACTTCCAGGCGCTCGCCCGGGAGCGCCCGCCCGTGACGGCGCCGCGCGACACGCTCGAGATCTTGCACGTGTCGTCCTGTTTCCCGCGGAAGGGGCTCGATGTCCTGCTGGCGGCCTATGCGCGCGCATTCCGCCGGTCGGACAAGGTGCGGCTGACCATCAAAAGCTTCCCGAACCCGCACAACACGGCTCTCAAGCAGGTCGCCGCGCTCAGGGCACGGGATCCCGACGCCCCCACGATCCGGGTCATCGACCGGGACATCGACAGGGCGTCGATGCTCGACCTGTACCGCACGGCCCATGTGATGGCCCTGCCGACCCGCGGCGAGGGGCTGAACCTGCCCGCAGCCGAAGCGATGGCGGCCGGGCTTCCGCTGATCGTGACGGGGTTCGGCGGCCACATGGACTTCTGCGACCAATCGACGGCTCGGCTGCTCGGCTCCCGGCTCGAACCCTCCATGACGCATCTCGCGGTGGCGCACTCGCTCTGGGCCGAACCCGATGAGGACGACCTGGTTCGTGCGCTGCAGGAGATCGAGGGCGCGCACCGCAACCCGGAAACGTCCACGGCGCTGCAGACGCGCGTCGCGCTTGCAAGGACCCGCGTTGCCCAGCGCCTCGGCCGTCGGCCGATGGCCCGTCGGCTGCAGCAGGCGGCCCTCGATTTGATGCTCAGCCCGCCGGCTCATGCGCTGCGCGTCGCGTGGGTGACGAGCTGGGGTGTGCGGTGCGGGGTCGCCGAATATTCGAGACACCTGATCGGCGCCCGCCCGTCCCGCCACGGTGAGGTCGAGACCGTCGTCTTGAACGACGACCGGACCGAGGCGGTTCGGAATGGCCCGGTCCGATCCCGCCCGGCCTGGTCCGTGGGGGACACGAAGGCCCTCGACCGCCTGGCCGATGCCGTCGCCGCGGAAGGCCCGGACGTGGTCGTCGTCCAGCACCAGCCAGGCTTGATCCCCTGGATCACCCTCGCCCGCTGGCTTGTCGATGCGGCAGTGGCCCGGCCGGTCGTGGTGACGCTCCATAACACGCGTGACCTTACGGACCTGGAGGAGACGCAGCAGGCCGAGGTGTCCGCCGCTCTGGCACGGGCGGCGCGGGTCGTGGTGCACTCCCTGGTCGATCTTCGCGTGCTGAAGCGATCGGGGCTCATCGACAACGTGGTCCTCATCCCGCACGGCGTCCGCGACCCGCTTCCAGCCCGTCTGGCGCGGGATCCCGGCGATGCGCCGCTGATCGGGTGCTACGGCTTCTTCCTGCCGGGCAAAGGCATCGGCGAACTGATCCAGGCATTCGCGCTGCTGCGCAGATTGCGGCCGCGTGCGCGCCTGCGCCTGGTGAACGCCGATTACGGCGAGCCGATCTCGGCCGACGAGATCGACAGATGCCGCGCGATCGCGCAGGCCGCCGGCGTGCAAGGTGCGATCGACTGGGAAACGGGGTTTCTGCCAGATGAGGGCTCGTTTGCGCTGCTGTCCGCGTGCGACGTCGTGGTGATACCGACCCAGGCCAGCAAGGAATCGTCGAGCGCCGCGGTCCGCACCGCGCTCGCGGCCGGCGCCCCGGTGCTAGTCACGCCCTTGCCCTTGTTCGACGACGTGGGCGACGCCGTGCTGCGGAGCAGCGGGACGGGACCGGAGGCCTTGAGCGCCGGCATAGAGGCCATCCTGTCCGATCCCCTGGCCAGCGCGCGGGTCCAGGCGGCGGCCCAGGCCTGGGCCACGGACCACGCCTGGACGGCGGTGTCGGAGCGGTTTTACGGCATGTTGCGGGGCCTGGGCGCCTGTCACGCGTTATTCACCGATAATAAGACCTGAGGAGCGCTCGGCCTGCATCCAAACGCGCTGTCCAGCCGTTGGGGCTTCAGCAGCAATTCTGCTGCGGCCGTGCGGCGTATGTTTGAACGCACCGTTCGGCTCATGGGCGCAGAGGAACAATGGTTATGGACAACGAGCAGACGCAGGCCGAGACGGCGGGTGCCCCGAACCGTCGCGGCATGCTTGGCGCCGTCGGCGCAGGTGCGCTCGGCGCTGCGGCGCTGGCTGCGGTGACGGCCGGTGGCATGGTGGCATCAAGCACGCCGGCCCAGGCGCAGGCGATCACGGACGCCGATATCTTCAACTTCGCGCTGAACCTCGAGTATCTGGAATCCGAGTATTACCTCCGCGCCGCCACGGGCGTGGGCCTGGCCGCCGGCGACACGACCGGCGCCGGCACGCTCGGCAACGTGACCGGCGGGAGCATGGTCCCGTTCAAAAGCACCTATGTCCAGCAGTACGCCAACAAGATCGCGGTCGATGAGCAGGCGCATGTGAAGTTCATCCGCGCCGTTCTCGGCAGCAGTGCCGTTGCTCGCCCTGCCATCGACTTCACGACCGCCTTCACGACCTTGGCCGTTGCAGCCGGCCTGATCGTGCAGGGCCAGACGTTCAACCCGTTCGCCGACGAGGTCAGCTTCCTGCTCGGCGCCTTCGTGTTCGAAGACGTCGGCGTCACTGCCTATGGCGGCGCCGCCGCGCTGATCACCGACAAGAACCTGCTGTCCTACGCGGCTTCCGTGCTGGCGGTCGAGGCCTACCACGGTGGCGCCATCCGCACGCTGCTCGCCAATATCGGTGCGCAGGCGGCAGTCAATCAGATCTGCTATCTTCGGGCCGTGCTCTCCGGCAAGCCCGACGAGAAGCCGCTGCTGCTGAACGGCAACTTCTACAACTTCGCGCCCGTCGATGATCAGGCACAGACCTTTCGGCGCACGCCGCGGCAGGTGCTGAACATCGTCTACGGCGCCGCGAACGCGTCGAGCGGGCTGTTCTTCCCGGCGGGCATGAACGGCACGATCAAGTCCTGAAGCCATTTCCGCAGGGATCACCGGCTATTGGGGAACCGGGGCGGCGCTGCGCCGCCCCGGCTTTCCCTTGTCGCTGGGGCCGCTCAGCGCGGCTGCCTGAACAGGGATCGGGCGGCGTCAAGAACTCGCTGGCGGTAGGAATTATGATATATCGGCGTATGAGAATGATAATTGCCGACGGCCCGCATCAGGTCACCGCCGGCCTCGTCCAGATAGGTCCGCACGATCAGTCCAGCTGCGGCGATATTGAAGCATGGTCGGTCGATCAGCCGCGCCCGGACCGTGGCGCGTTCGAGCCCGGTGTAACGGACCAGCGCCGGCAGCCAGACGCTGTTGATCTGCATTACGCCATAATCCTCGGATCCGTTGCCGTTGGCGCTGACCAGCCCCGTCCGCCCGGCTTCAAGCTTCTGGATGGACGGCAGCACCCGCGGCGGGAGCGCGTAGATCTGGGCGACGAGCGCCATACAGGCTGCGAATGGAATGGGCATAGGTCGGACCAAGTTGTTCCACGCAGGGACGTAGCGCACAAGCGTGGCGCCGATGCGGGTTTCACCCTGCTCGAGATCCTGGTCGTCGTAGCGATACTGGGACTGTTGATCGGCCTCGTTGCCCCTGCCGCGCTAAGGCAACTCGGAAACGCGCGGGTTTCCGTCGCGCACCAATCCATCGAGCGCCTGGTGTCGGTGCTGGAACTGTATAAGCTGGATGCCGGCGCATTTCCATCTACCGATCAGGGCTTGTCTGCGCTTGCCGCACGTCCTGCAGGAATTTCAAACTGGAACGGCCCTTATCTACGCGGGGAAGGCCCGCCTGTCGATCCGTGGAGCCGGCCATACATCTATCGCAACCCCTCTGCCCGGCAAGGCAAGGATATAGATTTGTGCTCAAGCGGCCCAAACGGCGACGCACAGGGTGATTCGTTG
>JAYUCA010000273.1:0-2719 GCA_043740535.1 Rhodospirillales bacterium
GGGGCCGCTTGTCAGCCTATGAGATGCGCCATGCATGCGGTGCGCATAGTGCGCGCCGCCGACGGGCCGGACAACATGCAACAGACGATTGAATTGCGCGACGGGGCGGCGCCGTCCATGGCCCTTCCGGAACTTCAGGTGGTGCTCGCAGGTCCGCGCGGCTTCTGCGCCGGGGTCGATCGCGCCATCCGCGTGGTGGAGGAGGCGCTGCGGCGCTACGGCAAGCCGGTCTATGTCCGCCACGAGATCGTGCACAACCGCACCGTCGTCGAGGAGCTGGAGGCGCAGGGCGCGGTGTTCGTGGAGGAGCTGGACGAGGTTCCGCAGGACGCCCACGTCGTTTTCTCCGCCCACGGCGTGCCGAAGTCGGTGCCGGCCGAGGCGGAACGCCGCAACCTTCTGTACCTGGACGCGACCTGCCCGCTGGTGAGCAAGGTGCATCGCGAGGCGGAGCGCCATTTCGCCGGCGGCGGGGCCGACCGCCGGCACATCCTGATGATCGGGCATGAAGGCCATCCGGAGGTCGTCGGCACGATGGGCCAGTTGCCGCCGGGCAGCATGACGCTGGTGCAAAGCGTGCAGGACGCCGCCTCTGTCGAGCCGAAGGACCCGGCGAAACTCGCCTTCATCACCCAGACCACCTTGTCCGTCGATGACACGGCGGAGATCGTCGAGCTGCTGCGCCGGCGCTTCCCGCTGATCGAAGGGCCGAAGCGCGAGGACATCTGCTACGCGACCACGAACCGGCAGGCGGCGGTGAAGGCGGTGGCGCCCGACTGCGACCTGGTCGTCGTGATCGGCAGCCCGAACAGCAGCAACTCGCAACGCCTGCGCGAAGTGGCGGAGCGGGCCGGCGCCACGCGGGCGATCCTGCTGCCGCGGGCGAACCAGCTCGACTGGACGGTGATGGAAGGCGTGAAGCGACTGGGCGTCACGGCCGGGGCATCGGCGCCGGAGTCGCTGGTGCAGGAGCTGCTGCGCGCGCTGGGCGAGCGCTACACCCTGCTGATCGAGGAACGCCAGGTGACGCAGGAAGACGTGGTGTTCAAGCTGCCCGCCCCGCTCGAGGCGCGCCAGGGCGTCTAACGGCAAGCCGCAGCGCATGGCCGTCTATACCGAAGTTACGGATGACGCGCTGGGGGCGTTCCTGGACGGGTACGAGCTCGGCCGCGCCGTGGCGTTCCGCGGCATCGCCGAGGGCGTGGAGAACAGCAACTACCAGTTGCGGACGACGGCGGGGGATTTCATCCTGACGCTGTATGAGAAGCGGGTCGATCCGGCGGAGCTGCCGTGGTTCCTGGGGCTGATGGAGCATCTGGCCGGGCAGGGGATCGTCTGCCCGCAGCCGGTGCGGGGCCGGGACGGCGACGCGCTGCGGCATCTGGCCGGTCGCCCGGCCTGCATCACGACGTTCCTGCCGGGCGTGTGGCCGCGCCGCGTGAGGCCCGAGCATTGCGGGCCGGTGGGGGCCTCGCTCGCTGCGCTTCATGTGGCGGGCGCGGGCTATGCGCCGAAGCGGCTGAACGCGCTGGGGCCGCAAGGCTGGGCGCCGTTGCTGGCCCGGTGCGCGGCGCGCGCCGACGAGGTCGCAACCGGGCTGGGCGCCGAGCTGGAGGACGCGCTGGCGCAAATCCTGTCGGCATGGCCCGCTTCGCTGCCGGCCGGCCATATCCATGCCGACCTGTTCCCCGACAACGTGTTCTTCCTGGACGGACGGCTGTCAGGCCTGATCGACTTCTATTTCGCGGCAACCGACCTGCTGGCCTACGACGTGGCCGTGTGCCTGAACGCCTGGTGCTTCGAGCCGGATTTCCAGTTCAACGTGACGAAGGCGCGGACAATGCTGGCCGCCTACACGGCGGTGCGCCCGTTGTCCGCGGCCGAGCGGGCGGCGCTGCCGGTGCTGTGCCAGGGGGCGGCGCTGCGGTTCCTGCTGACGCGGCTGTTCGACTGGGTCAACACGCCGGCGGGCGCGCTGGTGACCCGGAAGGATCCGCTGGAGTATCTGCGCCGGTTGCGGTTTCACATGCACGCGAGGGATGCGCATGCCTACGGACTCTGAGCACGTGGAGGTCTGGACCGACGGCGGCTGCAAGCCGAACCCGGGACCCGGCGGCTGGGCGGCGATCCTCCGCTTCGGCGGGACCGAGCGGGAACTGTCCGGCGCCGAGGCCCAGACGACGAACAACCGCATGGAGCTGACGGCGGCGGCGGCGGCGCTGGAGGCGCTGAAGCGCCCGTGCAAGGTCGTCCTGCATACCGACAGCGAATACGTGCGGAACGGCGTGACGAAGTGGCACACCGGCTGGGTCCGCCGCAACTGGCGCAACGCGGCGGGCGACCCGGTGGCGAACATGGATCTGTGGCGCCGGGTGCTGGATGCGGCGAAGGTGCACGAGGTGGAGTGGAAATGGGTCCGCGGTCATTCCGGAAACGTGATGAACGAGCGGGCGGACGTGCTTGCGACGGCGGCGCGGGAGAAGCGGGGGTGAGCGGTGTCGTCGTTAGAGCATGATCGCTTCACGTAGACGAAACGATCATGCTCTAGTTTGTTGATGAAGAACGCGGAACCTCGCTCAAGGTCCGATCAGCCTGGAACGGTGCCGAACTAGCCAGCCAAAAACAAACTGCCCCCGTACGCCGCCGTCCCGTTCCCCGCGGCCACCAGGAAGCTTGCCACCGGCGCTGCATCCCTCGCCTGGAGCTCCGGCGACCGGAT
>JAYUCA010000274.1:0-2507 GCA_043740535.1 Rhodospirillales bacterium
CGCGCGTGACGCCCAGCGCCGCCTGCACCCGCAGCGCCGTCGCCGGAAACGCCTGGTCCGGCGTGCTGGTCGCCAGGATCACCGCATCCACGTCGGCCGCCGTCGCCCCGGCCCGCGTCAGCGCGATGCGGCCCGCCTCGGCGCCCATGAACGCGCAGGTCTCGTGCGGGGCTGCCAGATGGCGCTGGCGGATGCCGGTGCGCTCCGTGATCCACTCGTCCGTCGTGTCGAGGGTTTTCGACAGCTCCGCGTTGGTCACGATGCGTGCCGGCAGGTAGCCGCCGACCCCGGTCAGGATGGAGCGCCGCATCGGATCAGACGGCCGCAGCCAGGGCCGGCGCGCCGAGCCGCTCGATCTGCGCCATGCCGTCGCGGATCTTCTCGTTGAAGCCGTGCACGACCATGTCCATCGCCACATCCACCGCGTGGGCGAACCCCTCGGCGTCGGTGCCGCCATGCGACTTCACGACGACGCCGTTGAGCCCCAGCATCACCGCGCCGTTGTAGCGCCGCGGATCGAGCCAGACCTTCATCCGCTCCAGCCCCGGGCGCACCAGCATATACGCCAGCCTGCCCGCGATGCTGCCGCTGAACACTTGCCGGATCAGGTCCAGGGACAGCTTCAGCGCGCCCTCCCCGGTCTTCAGCGCGACGTTGCCGGTGAACCCGTCCGTCACGATCACGTCGACGGTGCCGGCCGTGATGTCATGGCCCTCCACGAAGCCGATGAAGTTGGGCGCGATGTGGCTGCGCCGCAGGATCGCGGCCGCCTGGCGCACCCGCTCGTCGCCCTTCAACTCCTCGGAACCCACGTTGAGCAGCCCGATGGTCGGCGCCGTCAGCCCCAGCACGGTGCGGGCGAACACGTCGCCCATGATGGCGAACTCCACCAGGTTGCGCGCGTCGCACTGCACGTTCGCGCCCAGGTCCAGCAGCACGACGTCGCCCTTGGCGGTCGGCCCCAGCCCGGCCATCGCCGGCCGATCGATCCCCGGCAGCGTCTTGATGACGATCTTGGCCAGCGCCAGCAGCGCCCCGGTGTTGCCGGCCGACACGACGCCGTGCGCCTCGCCGCTGGCCACCGCATCGATCGCCAGCCGCATGGAGGAGTCGCGGATGCGAAGCGCCAGCGTCGGCTTCATGTCGCTGGTCACTGCGGCCGTGGTGTGCCGCACCGTGCATGACGCAAGCACGCGCTTCTGCCGGGCCATCAGCGGCTGCAGCTGCGCCTCGTCGCCGACCAGCAGGAACCGGGCGCCAGGATGGCGCTCGGCCGCCAGCGACATGCCGTCGATGACGATGCCGGGAGCGTTGTCGCCGCCCATCGCGTCTATGACGAGCGTGTAGGGTTCGGTGGCGTTGCCCATAGACGTGGCGCGGCCGAACTGCCTCAGGCGCGCACTGCGCCCTTCAGGTCTTCCGCCGCAATCACTTCCCGGCCGTTATAGTGTCCGCAATGGCTGCACACGTGATGAGGACGCTTCAGCTCGCCGCAATTGGAGCACTCCGTGTGCGCTTCGGTGCGAAGCGCATCGTGGCTGCGGCGCATGCCCCGGCGGGAAGGGGAGGTTTTCTTCTTTGGAACGGCCATGGGACTGCGCCCCTCCGGGCTGTGGTGCGGGGCCCGCCCGGGTGGGCGGCGCCGGCATCACGATGATGAATGCAAGGCGGGCCGTCTACCAGAGCGGCCGGGTTGCTGCAAGCGCGGACTGTCTGCAACGGTCGATCGCTTCACCGAAGCCTTTTGCAAGCCGCGGAAGCCCTTAAGACGCGGTTGCCATCTCAAGTTTCAGGTTCGCCCAGCGGGATGACGCGATTGCACCTGCATGGCCAGCGCGGCGCGGGCTTCGGCCAGGACGGCGTCCCAGTCTCCGGGGCTTGGCTGCCGGAAGATCCGCATCGTCGGATACCACGGGCTGTCCGAACGGCGCCGTAGCCAGCGCCAGCAGCCCATGAAGCGGGAGAGCAGCCACACGGGCTTCCCCATCGCGCCCGCCAGGTGGGCGACGGCGGTATCGACGGCGATCACGAGGTCCAGCCCCGCGATCATGCCTGCCGTATCTGCGAAATCCGCGGCGTCAGCCATGCGGTCCTGCATAGGGAACGGGGGCGCATGGCCTTTCTGCAGCGAGTGGTAGGCGACGCCCGGCATGCCGTGCAGCACCTGCAGGGCGGCGCCGTCGATCGAGCGGAAACGGTCGTGCACGAAACCGGGATTGCCGGACCAGACAAGGCCGACCTGGAATGCGTCCGCGGGGGCCGGGCAGAAGCGGGCGGCCGCATCGGGCGGGGCGGCGATGTAGGGGATGGGGGCCGGAATGGTGTCGAGCGTGGCGCCGAAGACGCCGGGCAGACTGGCGAGCGGGCAGAAGATGTCATGCGGGGGCAGCTCGCCGCCGATGCGGATGACCTGATCGACTCCGTCCATGCCGTGCAGCAACCGGCTCAGCGCGGGTTGGACGGCCAGCAGCACGCGGGCGCCGCGGGCGGCGACCATCGGGGCATAG
>JAYUCA010000275.1:0-5002 GCA_043740535.1 Rhodospirillales bacterium
CGGCCGGGGCCACCTACACGGAGAATTTCGTTGCGACTCTGCCCGCCGGCATCGGCGGCGCCTATTACGTCTATGTCTTCGTCAACAACCAGGCAGCCCGCTACGCGACCGCCACCAGCGGCGACAACGGCTATGCGCTGCAGGGCTTCCAAAGCGTCGCCTACGAGAACCCGGCGCACAACAGCGGCCAGGCGACGCTTCCGGTCGTCTACAAGGAGCCGGACCTCCAGGTCACCAACTTCGCCGTGCCGGCCACGATCGCCGCCGGCAGCACCGTGACTGCGACGTTCACGGTCACCAACGTGGGCAACCGCGCCACGCGGGAAACAAGCTGGGTCGACAACCTGTTCCTGTCGCTGGACCAGTCGCTGGACAGCGGCGATGACTTCCTGAGCCTGAAGCAGCCGGACGGCACTTTCGTCTCGGCCCAGTATGTCCGTCAGGGCTCGCTGGCCGCCGGCGCCTCCTACACCGCGACCGTCAGCTTCACGATGCCGTTCGAGGTCAGCGGCGCGTTCTATCTGCTGGCCAACACAGACAGCGGGTTCGGCGCCAGCGGCTACGCGCCAAGCAGCATCTCGACGCGGCTGCAGGGCATCGCCGGCAACGCGGGCGGCGCGGTGAAGGAGTTCCAGGGCGAGGGCAACAACGTCACCGCCCGCGCGGTCACCGTCGTGCCCTACAACGCGCCGGACCTGATCGTCAGCACGGTCGCCGTCCCGCTGCAGGCGACGCTGGGCAGCACGTTCACCGTCACCTACACCGTGCTGAACCAGGGCGGCGACACGCCGGACCTGCAGCCCAACTGGGACGACCTGGTCTACCTCTCGGTCGACAAGAACCTCGACCTCACGTCGGACCGGTATATCGGCAGCTTCTCCCACACCGGCGGGCTGATCGCCGGGGCAAGCTACAACAACACGCTGACCTTCGCCGTCCCGGGCGACCTGCCCGGCAACGCCTACTACGTGTTCGTCGTCACGGACCCGGCCCGCACCAACAACACCGGCAAGGTGTTCGAGACCAACGAGCGCAACAACGACCACGCCAGCACCGTGCCGATGGTCATCGTCACCCCGCCGCCTACCGACCTGCAGGTGGACAGCATCAGCGTCCCGGCCAACGCGGTCGCTGGCAACCCGATCCATATCGAATGGACCGTCAGCGACCACAGCGCCATACCGGCCTCCGGCACCTGGACCGACGCGGTCTATCTTTCGACCGACAGCACCTGGAGCATCGACGACAGGCTGCTGGGCCGGGCCAGCTTCACCGGCACGCTGCAGCAGAACGGCAGCTATACGCTGTCGCTGGACGCGACCATGCCCGGCGTCGTTCCCGGCGCATATCGCGTGATCGTCCGCACCAACATCTTCAACACGGTGTTCGAGGGCGTGTTCCGCGCCAACGACACCACCGCCTCGGCCAGCGCCGTCACGGTCGGCGTCGATCCCCTGACCATCGGCATCCCGCTGAGCACGACGCTGCTGCCGGGGCAGGAGCGGCTGTATCAGATCCAGGTGCCGGCCAGCCAGACGCTGCGGGTCACGCTGGCCGCGTCGAACGGCCAGAGCGTTAATACGATCTACATCCGGCACGACCAGGCGCCGACCAGCGCGCTGTATGACGCGACGTCCAACGGCGGGCTGTCCGCGAACCTCACGGCGATCATCCCGTCCACCCAGCCCGGCACCTACTACGTATTGGTCCGCGGGTTTTCGGGCCCCGCCGCCGGGTCGCCGATCACGCTGCTGGCCGAAGAGCTGCCGCTGGTCATCACCGGCGTTTCGACCGACGTCGGCGGCGACGGCAAGTATGTGACCACCACCATCAGCGGCGCGCAGTTCGCCGCCGGCGCCACCGTCAAGCTGACCCGGCCCGGCATCGCCGAATACATCCCCGTCAGCGTCCAGGTCGTCGACAGCACCAAAATCGTGGCGATCTTCGACCTGACCGGCGCACCGCACGGCGAATATGACGTGGTGGTCACGAACCCCGACAGCAGCCAGGCCATCATCCCGTACCGCTTTTTGGTCGAGCAGGCGATCCAGCCGGACGTGACGATCGGGCTCGGCGGCTCCCGCACCATCCTGGCCGGCGATACGGAGCTGTATTCGGTCGCACTCCAGAACCTCGGCAACCTCGATGCGCCATACACCTACTTCCAGGTCGGCGTGCCGCAGCTGGGCATCAACGACCAGGTCTACGGGCTGCCCTACCTCACCTTCGCCAGCAGCGTGACCGGGGCGCCCGGCAACCTTTCGGCCAGCGCCAACGCGAACGTGCCCTACACGAGCCTCACCTCCATCACCAACACCACGGGGCAGCTCACCACATCGGGCTTCCTGTTCAACACGGCAGCCAATGGCTTCGCCGGGGTGACGGTGGACGTGCAGACCTATCCCGGCCTGCGAGAGCTGCATGACCGCGCCTTCAACGCCTTCCGCGCCCAGCTCGCCAGGCTGGCGCCCGACCTCGACCATCTGCTGGCCGCCGGCGCCGCGGGGCTGGCGGACTGGTGGACGGCCTTCAAGCAGGAGGCGTCCGGCGGCGACCCCTCCATCCTGGGCGTGCTGAACCAGGTCGATCTCGTCGGCGAGTACAACGCCAACAAGGCGATCCCCAGCAAGGACGTCATCCCCTACATCCCGTTCCGTTTCAGCATCTTCGCCGCGGCGACGACGATGACGCGGGACGAGTTCATCGGGTTCGTCACCCAGCAGGCGACCGACCTCCGCACCAACATCCTGGCCACGGTCGGCACCGCCAACCAGGCATCCTCGGCGCTGCTGGCGCTGGTGGCCGACAAGCAGCGCTTCATCAACCTCGACCTCGCGGCCCTCGAGCTTGCGGGCATCATCCTGCCCGTCGGCACGGCGCCGCCGATCCATCTGCAGCAGGACATCCAGAGCCTGATGTCCGTGCTGGCCACCGGCATCCTGTATGGCCCGGCCGGCACGTCGATCCGCTCGACCGGCAACCTTCTGGGCTTCTTCGACAGCCTGCTGACGCTGTATGGCAGCGACCTGAAGAAGAAGGCAGCCGGGCAGGGGGCGGATGGCGAGGCGCCGAAGCCCGCGTTGCAGACGCTGGCGCAGTACGACCAGCACCTGTCGACGCCCACGTCGTTCGAGGCGTTCAACATCTACGTGCCCTGGATCCCCTTCGAGAACCGTGGCGCCGGGCTGCCCGCCGACTTCCAGATCAACGGCCCGACGCCGGCCGCCACCGACCCGTTCCAGTCGCTCGACTTCAGCACCTATTTCCAAAGCCAGGGCGTCAGCGCCAGCCACGTCTCGCTCACGGGGCCGCAGACCTACGACACCGCCGGCTTCGTGCCCGCGGCCACGGCGCTGCCGTACACCGTCAACTTCGAGAACGACGCCGGCGCCACCGCGTACGTCAACGAGGTCCGCGTCGTTACCCGGCTCGACGCCAACCTCGACCCCTTCACCTTCCAGCTCGGCGCCATCAAGGTCGGCGACATCAGCATCTCGGTGCCGGCCGGGCAGAGCACCTTCAGCCAGGACATCGACTTCACCGCGACCCGCGGCTTCATCCTGCGCGTCGCGGCCGGCATCGACGTCACGCAGAAGATCCCGTCCGCCACGTGGGTGCTGCAGGCGATCGACCCGCAGACCGGCGAGGTGCTGCAGGACCACACGCGCGGCCTGCTCGGCCCCAACAACGCGCAGGGCGCCGGCGCCGGGTTCGTCAGCTGGACCGCGCAGGCCAGGCAGGACACCGCGACCGGCACGAAGATCGCCGCCAGCGCCCGCGTGCTGTTCGACACCCAGCCGCCCGAGGACACCGAGGTCCTGACGCAGGTGCTCGACGGCCGCGCGCCTTCCAGCACGGTCAAGGCGGTGAAGGCCGGCGCGTCGGACACCTACGTCGTCACCTACGCGGCCGTCGACGAGGCCGGCGGGTCCGGCGTGGCGCACGTCACGCTGTACGTGGCGACCGACGGCGGCACGTATATGATCTGGCAACGCCAGCTGGCCGCAGCGTCCGGCACGCTGTCGTATCAGGGCGCGGCCGGGCACAGCTACCAGTTCCTGGCGCTGGCGACCGACTATGCCGGCAACCAGGAAAAACCGTCGAACAGCGCGCTGCAGCTGCCCAACGACGGCTCGTCCACGAACCTCGGCGGCACGCCGCAGGTCGCCTCCACCACCGCGCCCGACTACGGCATCGCCCCGGCGCCGGTGGCGACGCCGTCCACCAACGCGCTGTTCGCCGCCGCCGAGCAGGGCATCCCGAACGTCGTGCCCACCACCCGCGTCAGCGCGTTCGCCAGCGTGCTGGCGCCCTTCACCGCGCAGGACTTCGCCGCCGGCATCGCGTCGAGCGAGGCCGGGATCGGCCCGCAGGCGATCGTGCAGCTCGCCTCCGGCAGCTTCCTGATCTCGGGCGGCGCCAACCGCGGCTCGTTGTATCTGGTCGGCCCCACCGGCAACCTGTCGGCGACCGCGTTGATCACGCTTGACCAACCGATCGCCAACCTGGCGCTGGATCCGGCGGGCCGCCTGTGGGCCACGACCGCCGGCGGACCGCTGCTGCAGCTCGACCCGGTCACCGGCGCCATCCTGGGCCGCTACGGCGACAGCATCACGATGGCGATCGCCGTCGATGCGAAGTCCGGCACGATCTACGTCGGCACGAACGCCGGCATCTCGACCTTCGATCCCGCGTCGCACGTCTTCACCCAGTTCAGCCGCGACGCGAACCTGCGGGTCAACAGCCTGGCCGTCGACGCCGCCGGCAACCTGTGGGCGACCACCTGGCCCGACCGTCGCCAGGTGGTGGAGTTCAACGCCCGGCAGCGGGCCGTCGCGATGCTGACCTTCGACAGCGACATCGACAGCATCGCCTTCGGCAAGACCGGCACAGCGCTGCAGGGCCTGCTGTTCGTGTCCCACAACACGGGGCCGGTCGGCGCATCCGGGACCGCCTCGCCGCTCAGCGACCTGACGATGATCGACACCGCGACGATGCGCCA
>JAYUCA010000276.1:0-9192 GCA_043740535.1 Rhodospirillales bacterium
CCTGCCGCTGCTGGACGGCGGCAACGCCCGGCGCAACGCCATCGCCGCGACGTATGACGCTGCCCTGTCGGGCGCCGGCATCCGGCCGCCGCAGCGCCGTGCCGGGTGCAGCCACGTCTTTCATCTGTATGTCGTCCGCACGCCCGACCGGGCGCATCTGCGGGCGCGGCTGCGCGGCCGGGGCATCATGACCGGCATCCACTACAACCCGCCCGCCCACCTGCACCCCGCCTATGCCGGCCGGGTCGCTCTGGGGCCAGGCCTCTGCCGGCGGACCGAGGCGGCGGCGGCCGAGGTGCTGAGCCTGCCGATCTTCCCGGACATGACCGACGACCAGGTGGACAGCGTGGCCGATGCGCTGCGCCTGCCATGAGACAATCGCCGCGCCGCCCCATCGTCGACCTGTACTGCCTGTGCTGGAACGAGGCCGCCATCATTCCGCACTTCCTGCGCCACTACGAGCGCCTGGTGCGCCGCTTCGTCGTCTTCGACAACAAATCGACCGATGGCTCGCTGGCGTTGCTCGAAGCCCACCCGCAGGTCCAGACCGCCTCGTTCACAGTACAGGGCGAATCCTTCGTGCAGCAGGAGCTCGACATGAGCAACGGCTTCTGCAACGCGGGCCGCCAGGACCGTGACGGGCCGCCGAATTGGGTCCTGATCGTCGACATGGACGAGTTCCTGTTCCACGCGGACCTGCCCGCGTATCTGCAAAGCTGCACCGACAGGGACGTCACGGCGATCCGGGCCATAGGCTATGACATGGTCAGCGACGGCCTGCCGGACGGCGACGCCCCGCTGCCCCGCATCATCACGCGCGGGGAGCGCACGATGGGCTACGACAAGCCTTTCGCGTTCGCCCCCGGCGCCATCGGCGAACCCCGCTTCACCCCCGGGCGGCATGGCGCCTATCCCACCGGCCGGGTCGTCTGGCCTGCCCGGCCCGAGGTCGCACTGCTGCACTACAAGCACCTGGGCGCCGCCTATAGCCGTCGGCGCAACACGATGCTGCGTGGCGGGCTCAAACCCGGTGACCTCGCCAAGGGCTGGGGCAGCCACTACCTCCGCACGGAGGCCGAAGTCGATCGCGAGTTCCGGCGCCTGAACGCCGCCGCCACCGTCGTGCCGGGGCTGCCTGGCGGGCCGCCGCGCAGCACGCTGGGGGTCGAGGAACACATGATCCGCGCCGGCGGGCGCTTCGCGGCATCGTGGTATCTGGCGACCTACCCGGACGTGGCCTCATACGGGCTCGATCCGATCGCGCATTTCCATCACCGCGGCTGGCGCGAATCACGTCGGCCGCATCCCGATTGCGACCCGAGATCCTACCTGGCTGGCCTGGACCCAGCCGATCCTTCGGTCCGCAACCCGTATTTCGCGTATCTCACACGGGCCGGGCCGGCCCGCGGCGCGCCCATCTCACTGCCGCGGGGGGGCGGTTGAGGTAGGGGCTGCTGGCGTCCTGGCGCGCCTTTGGTTGAATCGGGCGATCACCCCCCATGCCTGATTGGCTTTTTGACATGTGGAGCACATGCGTTCGTCATAATACCAACATAAAGTAATGGCGAGTCATTACTTAATGTCGTTGGTATCATAGGCCAAGATAGACCTCGCGAACCCGAGGATCATCGATCATGTCTCGCGCCGGCCCGGACAAGGCGATCCTGCCGGACTCAAGGATGTAGGCGCGGTGTGCGATCTTCAGACTGGCCACGGCATTCTGCTCCACCAGCAGGATCGTTGTGCCTTGCGCATTGATACGGGTAATCAATTCGAAAAGCTGGCTGATCAGCAAGGGAGCCAGGCCGAGGGACGGTTCGTCCATCATCAGCAATAACGGGCTGGCCATCAGCGCGCGCCCGATCGCCAGCATCTGTTGCTGCCCGCCGCTCATGGTGCCGGCAAGCTGACGACGTCGCTCGAGCAGCACGGGAAACAGCTCGTATATCCGTTCCAACTCCGTCCGGGTCCCGGCGCCCGACAGGCCGCGCGTATAGCTTCCAAGCTTGAGGTTGTCCAAAACGGTAAGCCCGGGGAAAAGCTGCCGGCCTTCGGCACACTGGACCAGGCGGCGCCTGACGATTGCCGACGGGTGCAGCCCATCGACCCGGTGGCCGTCGAACGTGATGCTGCCGCCGCGGCTGGGGACCACGCCAGAAATGGCATTGATCGTCGTGGTCTTGCCCGCGCCGTTGGACCCCAGCAGCGCAACGATCTGGCCGGCTGCAACTTCCAGGTCGATGCCCTTCAGGACCGACAGCGCTCCGTATCCCGCGTGGATACCGTCAAGCCGCAGCATGGTCGGCCGTTCCAAGATACGCCTCGATCACGCGCGGATCGTTGAGGACCGTGCTTGGCACGCCCTCGCAGATCATGGCGCCGTTGTTCAGCACGGCAATACGGTCCGAAACCTGGCGCACCAGGCGCATCTTGTGCTCGATGAGCATGATGGTGACGCCACTGTCGCGGATGCGGCGCAGCAGGTCCATCAATTCCAGCACTTCCTGTTCCATCAGCCCACCGGTCGGCTCGTCCAGCAGCAGCAGTTCCGGCTCGCTCGCCAGCGCCATCGCAATCGCCACGCGCTGCTGCAGGGCGTTCGGCACCTCGGCGGCACGCTGCTCCGCCCGGGCGGACAGGCCGACGATGGCGAGGACCCCGAGCGCGCGGGCGCGGTGCCCGGCTTCCTGGTCGCGGAAGAAGCCGGTGCGAAGCTGGGCCGACCACAGCCCGGTCTTGACGTGCAGGTGCCGCCCCGCCAGTGCATTCTCCAACACCGTCTTCTCGGCGAATACCTGCGTGGTTTGAAAGGTGCGGCTCAGGCCGAGCTTGGCCACACGGTGTGGGCCCATCCCCTGCGTGTCGCGGCCAAGAACCTGGATCGACCCCGACGAGACCGGCATCACACCGCTGATCAGATTGAACAGCGTGCTCTTGCCGGACCCGTTGGGGCCGATGACGCTGAAGATCTCCCCCCGGTTCACCTGCAGGTTGACGTCCCGCACAGCGCGTAGGCCGCCGAAGGCCTTGGTGACCTCCTTCAACTCGATCAAACTCATCGCCCGGCCCACCGCCGCTGCAGCTTGGTGAGGCCGCCGACGATGCCTTGGGGCAGGAAGGTTATCGTGATGATCAGCAGCGCTCCGAGCAGCAGCAGCCGGTAATCCTGAAACATCCGCAGCAGTTCCGGCAACGTCACCAGGAACACCGTGCCGACGACCGGGCCCGCGAAGGTGCCCATGCCGCCGATCACGATGTACATCACCGCGTAGAACCCGTTCCACAGCCCGGCGTCGATCGGATTGATATAGGTGATGTAGACGCTGTAGAGCACGCCCGCGAGCCCAGCCATCGCCGCACTGAGCGAGAAGGCGAGCAGTTTGTAGAACACGACGTTGACCCCAAGGCAGGAGGCGAGCAACTCGTTCTGCCGGATGGCCTCGAGCGCCCGGCCGACGGGAGACAGCACCAGGCGCCAGACGAACGCCAGGCACAGCGCGAGTGCCGCGACCGCCAGATAATACTTGGCCGTGTTGCTCTCGAAATCCACTTCGCGCCAGCCGAACAGGTTGATCGGCGTTGGCGCGGGAATACTGCTGATCCCACGCGGTCCCTCCGTCAGGTCGTCCCACTTCTCCAGCACGAGGCTGACGACGATGCCGAACGATAGCGTGCTGATCGCGAAATAATGCCCCGACAGCCGCAGCGTGAGCAGGCCCAGCAGGGCGCCAAACAGCGCCGCCAAAGCCATCGCAGGCAGGATCGTCGCCCAGAAATTCCACTCCAGCTTCGTGACCAGCAACGCCGAGCAGTAGGCGCCCAGGCCGAAGAACGCCCCGTGGGCCAACGACAACAGGCCGGTATACCCCAGCACCAGGTTCAGGCTGGTTGCCAGGATGCTCCATATCACGGCGATGATCAGCAGGTGGAACAGATAGCTGTTGGTCACGACGAAAGGCAGGACCATGGCCACGACACCACAGGCCAGCCACGGAGCGATCCTTTGCATCAGCGCGGCGCCTTTCCGAACAGGCCCTGTGGACGCACCGTCAACACCAGGACCAGCAGCCCGAAGGCAAAGGCGTCCTTATAGTCGACCGAGATGTACATCGCGCCCAACGCCTCGATGAGCCCAAGGATATAGCCCCCCACGATGGCGCCGACGATGCTGCCCATACCGCCGAGGATTGTGATGACGAACGCTTTTACGATCAGCGTCTCGCCCATGCTGGGATAGACCATCGCGATCGGCCCGACCAAGGCGCCCGCCACCCCGGCCAGGGCGCTGCCGATGGCCATGGTCGCGCCGGCGATCCGCTCCGTATGGATGCCGCAGAGCAGCGCGCCGCGCCGGTTCTGCGCCACCGCGCGAATGGCGGTGCCCAGCGTCGTGAACCGGATGAAAAGATGCAGACCGACCATCACGGCAATCGCCACCACCACGACAAGCAGGCGCTGCAAGGTCAGGCTCGCGCCGAAGATGTGAACCACCTGGCTATCGAACGGCGACACTATCCGCCGATAGGACGATCCGAACACCAGCAGGGCGAAGTTCTCGAAGATCAGCAGCAGACCGAATGACGAGATGAAGCCATTGATCGGCGGCGCTCCCGCCAGCGGGCGGAAAATCCACCGCTCCACGCCCAGGCCGAGCACCGCCAGCACGACGATGCTGCCGATCAGCGCCACGCCGTAATTCTGGTGGAAACTCGCCGTGAGCAGGAAGGCCACGTAGGCGCCGAGCATCGCTTTCGCGCCCAGGGCGAAATCCGGCACGTTCATCACGCCGTAGATCATCGCGACGCCCATTGCGATCAGCGCGTAGATGCTGCCGACCATGATGCCGTTGGCGATCTGCTGGATGAGAAACGGAGAAATCGGAACGATCCCTGCAGACCTGGGTCAGCCGTTCGCTACTTGGCCCCGGTGAATACGGTCACGTTCCCATCCTTGATGACGCCGACATACATCGGGAAATCGATGTCGCCCGTGTCGTCGAGGTTGGCCATGTTGAACATGTTCTTGGTGCTCGCCAGCGCCTCCGGCATCGCGGCGCGGATCTTGGTGGCACTGTCGGCTGCGCCCGCCAGCTCCACTGCTTTGACAAGCCAGCGAACGGCGTCGAAGCCCTCGCCGGAGATCGCCTGCGGCGGCGCCTTGAACTCGGCCTGATAGGCCTTCTTGAACGCGTCCACCTCGGGCGCATCGCTGCCCCAGGTACCGACCTCGAAAATCGTGCCGTTGACCTGTTCCGCCGGCAGCAGCCGCGCCAGCTCGTCACCCGAGCACGCGGCCGACTGCAGGAAAACGCCCTTGAAACCGAGTTCACGGGCCTGCTTGATCACGATCGACGAGGGCTGGCAGACTGTGGTCAGAATGATTGCGTCCGGCGCGTTCGGCAATAGCGTCGAAAGCTGGGGATAAAAGTCCGTGTCGTTGGCATTGTAGCTGGCGCTGCCGACGACTGCGGCGCCGCCCCTCTTCTTCCAGGAGGCGGCGAAGTTGTCCGCCCAAGTCTTTCCCAACTCGGTGTTGACCACCATCATGGCGGCCTTGTTGACCGATTGCCCCGTCTTATTGAAGTAGGCGTTCAGCAGATCGACCCACGGCCCCATCGTGCGTTCGGTATTGTTGATGAAACGAACGACCAGCTTGTTGCCCATCTTGGTGAAACGCGGCGTCTGCGACGTCGCCATCAAAAGGAAGCCTTCCTGCTGGTTGAATCCCATCATCGGAAAGGCCGCCAGGCTCGACGGCGTCATGACCACGCGGACCTTCCGCTGTGATGCCAATTCCTTGCCGCAGTTCACCGCTTTGTCCGGCTTGAATTCGTCGTCGCAGAAGGCCGGGGAGAGCGTGAAGCTTTTGCTGCCAACCTTGATGCCGCCGGCCTTGTTGATATCGGCCACGGCCATCTTGATGCCGTTCTGGAACGCCTGGCCGTAATCGGCGCCACCGCCGGATAGCGGTGCAACCACGCCGAACTCGAACGTCTCGGCACGCGCTTCGGCGCCGGTGCCGATCGCTGCGGCGAACACCGCGCATAGTGCGGATACAAGCCTTTTCGGCTTCGTCATTGCGCTTCCCCTGCCTTTTGGCGAGTAGGCGACCGTGCAGTGCTCCTGTCAATCGTCGGGTTGCGCGTCTCGTGGTCGGTTGGCCAAATGCCCGCTTGACCCTACGCTCACCCCTGGACCCACCGGGGAAACCGCATGCCGCGCATCGTCCGCTTCCGCGATCTCGAGCAGACCTGGTCCACGCACCGGGCGCGTGAGCCTGGTTTCATGCGCTGGCTCGTGACGTGGGTCGGGGGCCCCGCCGGCCACATCAACACCAACCCGGGCGTTGCCGTCGAGTCGTCCAACTGCGCCATCGGCCTGATGCTCCTGCCCCGCGGACAACGGCAGTCTGGAAAGCACATCCACAGCGTCACCGAGATCTACGTCGTCTTGGAAGGGCTGCTGGAGGGTTTCGACGCGTCGGGCCACCCGCATGGGGCGGGGCCCATGGACTGCACCGTTATTCCCCCTGGTTGTCCGCACGGTGTTCGCAATTGCGGCTTGGACGATGTCCTGCTCGTTTGGGTGCATGACGACATCGAAGCCGACGGCGTCTCGGCCTACTTCCCCGACGACCATCCGTTTGCCGACGTGCCGGCGATCGAGGTCGTGCGCTATGCCGACATGATGCCGGACGCACCCGTGCCTGGCGCCCGCGGGCCGGGCACGAGGCCCTGGTCTGCGAACTGGGTCGCGGGACTCGCCGGATCACCCGATCCCGGAGAGGGCGTCGCCGTGCCCAATGCGCGCGTCGCCGTCGGCATCACCTTGCTCGACCCCGGCCACCACATCCCTGCCGCAAGCCTGGAGGTGACGCGGTTCTACCTGGTGACCGAGGGCGAGGCCATCGTCGACCAGCAGACGGGCACCGCCACGCTGACCCGGCTGGACGGGATCCAGTTCCCGGCGGGCGAACCCTTGGCATTGCGCAACGGTGGCCCGTGCACACTCCGCCTCCTATGGGTCGACTGCCCAGCCGACTAAAACGGTATCGTTTCAGGTTGCTTGGACCTAAAACGAGGTTCCGCGTTCTTAATCAACAAACTAGAGCTTGATCCCTTCATCTACCTGAAGCGATCATGCTCTAGCAGCCGGCGGTCTGAACGGGATTCAGCAATCCGAGTTCGACCGCCTTGATCTGCAGCGCCAGCCATTTCGACTTTATCCGGCACTGCGGCAGACTGCCCGCCATGAACCACAGTCCTTGTTGCGGCGTGCGCGTATACATGTTGCGCAACTCGCCATCCGCACCGATGCCCCATACCGGTCCGACCCGGTCGGCGATATCCGGTCCCAGCGTGCGGCGGACGAGTTCGTCCTGCGGGAAGTAGCCCGTCGCCAGCACGATCAGATCGGCCGGAACCGTCTCGCCGTCGGTCAGAACGGCGCCCCCCGCGACAAACCGCTCGATCCGCTCGTATTGCAGCAGCCCGAGTTCGCCCTTGATCATCAGCGCGGAGCTGCCGGCATCGAGGTTGTAGCCGCCGCCGCGACGGAAATACTTCATCTGGTGGCCCGTCCCGTCCTCGCCGAAATCGTGCTTGAAGCCAATCGACTTCAGCCCTGCGATCAAGGCGGCATCGAGCGTGGCCATCCGCCTCGTCACCGCCCTGTATGCAATAAGGACCAGCGCAGGAGGTGGCGAGCTCACGATCAGATCGCTATCGGCCAGCGCGCCACCCTCGTCGAACACCACCTCGTTCAGCCGCGCGCTCGGGTCGATGGACACGACCGTGGTTGAGCCCCGCTGGATCAGCGTTGTGTTCACGCCATTGCTGTGCAGATCCAGCGCGATATCGTTGGCCCTGCTGCCGGTGCCGACGATCAACGCGTTCTTTCCGGTCCAGGCAGCGCCGGTATCGAATTCTTCCGCGTGCACGACCTGCCCGGCGAAGTCGCCCAGCCCTGGCAACTCTGGGACGTTCGGCACGGAGCTGACACCATTGGCGAACACCAGATGCCGCGGCTGCAGAACACGCTCGCTGCCATCGGCCCGCCTGACCCGGGCCATCCAGCACTGGTCTGCCTCGTCCCATGTGCCGCCGACGAACTCGGTTCCGGTCCAGCAATTGATCTCCATGGTGTCTGCATAGAACTCGAACCAGTTCGCCAGCATGTCCTTGGGAATGTAGGTCGGCCAGGTGGGTGGAAATTCGAGGTAGGGCAGATGGTTGATGTGCGAGGAGTTGTGCAGCGCGAGCGAATGGTAGCGCCGCCGCCAGCTATCGCCGATGCGGGGCAGGCGTTCGACCACGAGCGTGTCCACGCCGAGCTGATTGAGCCGGGCAGCGATGGCCAGCCCGGACTGGGCTCCGCCGACCACCAGCACCGCAGGCTCCCGATCTGCATAGGCCACGGCCTTCCGGCGCATATCGGCCCAGTTGTCGCCGCCGAAATTGCGTGAATAGGCCGCGCCACTCGGGCGCCGGGCGCCGATCCGCTCCTCGTGGCCGCTGATCTCGTCGAGGACGGTGGAGACCAGCCATGCCCGCATCTCGCCGTCGACGCCCGGTATGGCGGAAAGCCGCAGCAGGCCGGAGCCTCGGCCGATCGCCGTCTCGAACTCGAAGATCGCCTCGATGCTGTCGATCCCGACCCGGGTCACCCGGCGCGGGGCACGACGGCCATGCGGCACGCGAAAGTGCCGGGCATCGGTGCGCCTTTGCGCGGCGGAAAGGGCCGAGCCGATCGAGCCACTGCCTTGCGCCGATGAAAGGCGCCAGGTGAAGGCCAGCACGTCGCGCCAATAACATTCGTCGTGGAACAATGCCCCAATCTGCGACGCGTCACCGGTTCGCAGCGCTGCCTCGAAGCTGAACAGCCAGGCTTCGGACTCTCGTCTGGCCGATGCCGCGGCCTGGGTGTCGTGGACGGAAAATGGGACGTCATCCATGGTCACTTGCTCCTCGGTCGCCACCTGGAGGATGGAATACACCAATCCCCGGACCGCTCCGGCGGTGCGCAGCAGGGCCGCTATGTCGGGCTGTCACGCTGGGAACGGACGATCCCGGACCATCACAGCGGCCCCAGTATGCCGAGTTCGCTTGCCTTGATCTGGAGCGCCAGATATTTCGAGTTGATGCGGCATTGTGGAAGGCCGCCGGCGATGAACCAGAGACCGGGCTGGGGCGTG
>JAYUCA010000277.1:0-1624 GCA_043740535.1 Rhodospirillales bacterium
ACGATCTTGCCGACCGAGATCGCCATCGCCATGCCGAACGACACCAGCAGCATGCGCCACACGGGCGTCGCCCCTGCCGCGCCGTCGCGCAGCACGTCCGCGAACACGCCAAGCCCCCGCAGGTCCGGGATCAGCGACAGCTCGCCCCGCGCGATGGCGTCCGCCGGTTGCGTCGATCCCGCCACGACCAGCCACAGCGGCAGCGCGAACAGCGCGACGCCCAGGCACAGCACCAGGTGCGCGACCCAGTCAATCCGCACGGCGCCGCCCCAGGAACCGGAACTGCGCCATCGTCAGCAGCACGACGCCCACCATCAGCACGACGGACTGCGCCGACGACGAACCCAGATCGAGGTTCACGACCCCGTCCCGGTAGACCTTCACCACCAGCGTCTCCGTCGCCTTGCCGGGGCCGCCGCCGGTCAGCGCCTGGATCGTGCCGAACGTCTCGAACGCCGCGTACACCAGGTTCACCACCAGCAGAAAGAACGTCGTGGGCGCCAGCAACGGCAGGGTGATCGTCCAGAACCGCCGCCACCCGCGGGAGCCGTCCATGCGCGCCGCCTCGATCACGCTGCGCGGGATCGCCTGCAGCCCGGCCATGAAGAAGATGAAGTCGTAGCTCACCTGCTTCCACGCGCTGGCCAGCACCACCACCGCGAAGGCCTGGCCATCCCGCAGCTTGTAATCCCACGCGACGCCGTGCCCGTTGAGCCATCGGCCCAGCAGGCCGATCTGCGGGTGCAGCACCAGGATCCACAGCACGGCAGCGACGGCCGGGGCGATGGCGTAGGGCCAGATCAGCAGCGTGCGATAGACGCCCCGCCCCCTGATGTCCCGGTCCGCGAACACCGCCAGCAGCAGTGCGACGCCCATGGCCAGCACCGCGACCGCGATGCAGAACGCCGCCGTGCGGCCGATGCTGTCGATATACAGCGGGTCGTCGAACAACGCCGAGAAGTTCTCGATGCCCACGAACTCGGACCGCAGCCCGAACGCGTCCTGCCGCTGCGTGCTCAGCCAGATCGCCTGGCCGGCCGGCCACAGGAAGAACACCGCCGTCAGCAGAAGCTGCGGCGCCACCAGCAGCAGCGGCAGCGCCCGCCCCGGGAAGGTGGTCCGGCGCTCCAACGGGCGCCGCCCGTCAGGCCTTGTTGGCCTTCTCGAACTCGCGCAGCACCCGGTTGCCGCGCGCGACCACGCCGTCCAGCGCCGCCTGCGCCCCCTGCTGGCCCTGCAGCGCCTTCTCGATCTCCTCGTAGACGATGTTCCTGATCTCCGGCATCCGCCCCAGCCGGAAACCCCTGCTGTTCGCCGTCACCGTGCCCCGCGCCAGTTGCTGGATCGGCACGTCGGCGCCGACGTTCTTGTCGTAGAAGCCTTCCGCCTTGCTTTCCCGGTATCCGGCCAGCGTCACCGGCACATAGCCGGTGCGCTGGTGCCACATCGCGTCCTGCTTGGGTTGCGCGATGTACTGCAGGAAGCTGGCGACACCCTTATACTCGGCCGGCGTGCGCGACGGCGCCGTCATCGTCCAAAGGCTGGCGCCGCCGATGACCGAGTTCAGCGGCTCGGCCTTGATCTCCGGGTCGTAGGGCAGCAGCGCCTCCGCCCAGCGGAACTT
>JAYUCA010000278.1:0-30300 GCA_043740535.1 Rhodospirillales bacterium
GCCGCCACGCCGGCCGTCCAGGCCCCGAACCCGGCGCCCGCCGCGGCCATCCCCCACGGCAGCAGCGCCGCCGCCAGCGACAGCGCCACCACCCGCCGCATCTGCTCCGCCGCCAGCAACAGCGCCAATGCCCGGCCCGACCAGGCCGCCGGGGCCATCGGCTCCTGCACCGCCAAAACCCACAGCGCGATGCCAGCGACAGCGCCGGCGCCGCGCTGCGCCAGGCTTCCATCGCGCACCGCCGCCGTGGCCGCATCCAGGTTCGTGCTGCCGGCCGCCAGCGTCGCTGCCAACGCCACCAGCAGCAGCACCGGCGCCGTGCCCAGCCCCGCCGCCATCACGCGGCCCCCGGCATAGGCCGCCGGGGCCGAGCCGGCGTCATAGGCAGCCAGCCCGACCACGGCGCGCGACACGCCCAGCAGCCCGGCGATCACCACCAGGTCCGCCGCCGGCGCCGTCGCCATGCCCAGCGTGAACGACGGCGTCAGCAGTCCCGCGACGCACGCCGCGACCAGGCTGACCACCGGCGCCGCGCCGAACACGAACGACGCGGCCGCCGGGGCCATCGCGGGCTTGCGCCACAGCCGGACCAGGTTCCGCACCGGCTGCATCGTCGACGCTCCGCCATCGGCCTGCCGCCGCGCCAGGACCTGCTCCGACCACGCCTCCAGCAACAGCGCAGCAACACCCAACAGGGCCGCGTGCAGCAGCAACGCCACCCAGCCCATCACCGCGCCGCCCAGCCCACCGCCGCGGCCAGGACCAGCGCGAGCGCCATCAACGAAGCCGGCATCGTCCACACCGGCCGCCAGGCGCGCCAGCCCGGCCACAGCACCAGCGGCCAGGTGTTGCCGCGCGCCGCCCCCTCCTCGGCGAACCCGCCGCGCCACGGCGGCGCAGCAGCGACCGCGCCACGCATGCCCCAAGCCGCCATCGCCACCGCAAGCACCATGGCGCCGGCGATGCCCGGCGCGGCATAGCCCGGCCCATCCGCGGCGCCGGCCAGCATCCACGGACCCATCCCGGCCGCGTCGGCGCCAGCCAGCAGCCGCACCCCAGGTCGCACCAGCATCATGCCCAGGAACGGGCACACGCCCAGCAGCAGCAGCGCCGCCGCCAGCGCCGCCACGGCCAGACGCACGTGCGGCCCCGGCTCCGCGAACGCCGCCGCCTTCGCGGTGCGCGGCACGCCCACCAACACGACCCCCGCCAGCCGCACCGCAGCCGCCGCCAGCAGCGCCATCGCCAGCCCCAGCGCCGCCGCCGCGCCGGCTGCCAGCAGCACTCCGCCCACCCCGCCGGCGCGGCCCACGCCCAGCAGCGCCTGCAGCACCACCCACACCCCGGCAAACCCCGTCGACAGCGGCAGCGCCGCCATAGAAAGCAGCGCCGCCAGCAGCGCCAGCCCCGTCACGGGCGCCAGCCGCAGCAGGCCGCCCTGCCGCGCCAACCCGGTGCCGCCCACCCCATCGCGGATCGCCGCCGCGCACAACCCGATCAGCGCGCCCCACAACGCCAGCCCGAGCAGCTGGAACAGCGCGCCAGCCACCGCCAGCGCCGCCAGCGGCGGCAGGTCCGCACCGCGCGCGAGCAGCGCCGCCCCCAACCCGATGATGACGACGCCCAGCGCCGCCTGCCCCGCGTCCGCCCCGGCCGCGGCCAAATCCTCCGAAGCCGCCGCCCGCCGCGCCCCCAGCACGGCCACGGCTGCCCCCAGCAGCAGCACCGGCACGCCCCACCACCCCGGCGTGACCGGCCCAGCCAGGCCCAGCAGGAAGCGCGCGATCACGTACACAGCGATCGGCCCGCCCGGCAGCAGCGCCGCGGCCCCCAGCGTCGCGGCCAGGATCAGCACGCCGCGCAACCCCTCGGGCGGCGCCGAGCGAACGGCTGCAAAGCCCGGGTCCGGCCAGGTCAGCAGCAGCAGCGCCACCACCAGGCAGCCCATTCCGGCCAGGCCATCCGCCCAAGGCGCCGGAAGCGCCCGAAACAGGCCTCTTTCCTGGAAAGCGGGCTGTGCGACGCCCCGGGCGGCCACCGCCCCTGCCAGGAACAGCGCAAGCCCCACGCCATCCCCGGCCAGCACCGCCAGCACCAGGGCGCCCAGCACTGCCGGTCCGCCGCCCTGCAGGAACAACGCCGCCAGCACCACGGTCGATAGCCCATCGATCCGGAACGGCAGCCCTGCCTGCAGCGTCACATCCGGCGCGACCAGCGCGGCGGCGAGCCCGATCAGGCCCAGCCCCCCCGCCAGCATCCCCACGCGGCCCGGCATAAACCGCGCCACGCCCCCCAGCGCCAGCAGCGCGAACGCCAACCCCTGCAATAGCAACAGCGCCGTCAATCGGGGTCAGTCACCTTTTTGCCCGGCGACCTCCGGGAAGAACAGATCGTCGACCGAGCCCGGCGCCTGTTTGATGCTGCCGACCTTCGCCATGAACAGCGCCGTCGCGAACACCTTGGAGGGCCGGCGGGTGAAGGCATAGTCCTTGTCGTCGATGACCCGCAGGATGTCGTCGACGCTGTTCTTCGTGTCCTTGGCCATCTCGACATACAGCGCCGCCGCCCGGCGCTTGTCGGCGTTGATCCAGTCGATCGCCTCGCCCAGCCCGTCGTAGAAGGCGCGGAACGCCTTCGGGTTCGCGTCATGGAATTTCCGGCTGGCCGCCAGGATCAGCGCCGTCGATGGGCCGCCCAGAATCTCGTAGTTCGTCGTGATCACGTGCACGCCCGGGGCCTTCATCTCCTGCTCGAAGAACGGCGAGGAGCTGAAATGCGCGTTCACCCCCGCCGTGCCCGAGATCAGCGCCTGTGCGGCATCCGGGTGCGACAGGCTGACCGTCATCGGGTCCAGGTGCTGGTAGTCCTTGTCGCCGAACGTCGACGCCGACAGCATCTGCAGCATGATCGCCTGCGTCGAGATCTTCACCGACGGCACCGCGATCTTGTCCTTGTCGGTGAAGTCCCGCGCCGTCTTCACCAGGGGATTCCGCGTGATCAGGAACAGCGGATACGTCGTGATCGCCGCCGCGCCCATGATCCCGGCGTTGTTCCGCGTCTTGTCCCACAGCGTGATCAACGACGGCGCACCCAGCGCGCCGAACTGCAAGGCGCCCGAGATCAGGCCGTCGTTCATCACGCTGGGCCCCGCCACCTGGCGGAACTGCACCGTGATCGGCGGCAGCCCGGCCGCCTTCGCCTGCTTCTCGGCGAAGCCATGCCGCTCCATCACCATCAGCGGCAGCATCGCGACGCCAAACTGCTCGGCTACGATGATCTCGGTCACCTCGGCCCGGGCCGGGGCGCCCGCCAGCAAGCAGGCAAGCAAGGCGAACAGGGCGCGCATGGCGGTCTCCTACAGCATACCGAGCGGTTGTTTCCGGCTCGGCGGCTTATGGGCGGCGTCCAGCGCCGCGTGGTCCTCGGGCGTCAGCCGCAGGGTTGCGGCGGCAGCGTTCTGGCGGACGTGCAGCGGGTTGGCGGCCTTCGGGATGCTGACGACGCCGGGCTGCAGCGACCAGGCGATGGCGACCTGCGCCGGGGTCACGCCATGCCGTGCGGCGACGCCCTGCAGCGCCGCCGAGCGCAGCAGGCTGCCACCCTGGCCGACCGGCGAATACGCCATCACTGGCACCCCCCGCGCCCGGCACCACGGCAGCAGATCGAACTCGATGCCGCGGGTCCCGAGGTTGTACAGCACCTGGTTGGCCGCGCAGCGTTCCGACAGGCCGTCCAGCTCATCCATGTCGTCGACGTCGAAATTGCTGACGCCCCAGGCGCCGATCCTGCCGGCCGCCACCAGCGCCTCGAAGGCCTCGACCGTCTCGTGCAACGGCGTCGCCCCGCGCCAGTGCAGCAGATACAGGTCGATACGGTCAGTGCCCAGCCGCTTCAGGCTGCGGGCGCATGCCTCCGGCAGGCTGCGGCGCCCGGCGTTCTGCGGATAGGCCTTGCTGACCAGATATACCCGGTCCCGCTGGCCCGCGATCGCCCGGGCCACCACCTGTTCCGACCCGCCATCGGCATACATTTCGGCGGTGTCGATCAGCGTCATGCCGAGGTCGATGCCCAGCCGCAGCGCATCGGCCTCCGCCGCGCGATCCGCGCCGCGTTCCCCCATGTGCCAGGTGCCCTGGCCCATTGCCGGCAGCTCAGGCATGGGCGGCAGCCTCCGCGAGCCGCAGCAGGCGCAGGAAGTTGCCGCCCCACAGCTGACCCATCTCGGCCTCGTCATAGCCGCGCCGGATCAGCTCCGCCGTCACGTTCAGGCTCTCACCCGCGTTGCGCCAGCCGGAGAACCCGCCGCCGCCGTCGAAGTCCGAGCTGATGCCCACATGCGCCAGCCCGATCCGGTGCACCGCATACTCGACATGGTCGACGTAGTCGGCGACCGTCACCTGGTCCCCTCGCCCGTTCGGCCGCAGGAAGCTGGGCACGGCCGTGATGTTGATCATGCCGCCGCAGTCGCGGATCGCGTCCAGCAGCAGGTCGTCCGCGTTGCGCGGCACGTCGCACAGCGCCCGGACGCAGGAATGCGTCGCCAGCACCGGCGTGCCGGACAGCATCGCCGCCTGCAGCGCGCCCTGGCGGCTGACGTGGGAGATGTCGACCAGCATCCCCAGCCGGTTCATCTCCCGCACCGCGTCGCGCCCCAGGGCGCTCAGCCCGCCGTGCAGCGTGTCCTCGTCGCCCAGGTCCCGCCGCGGGTTGCTGCTGTCGGACAGCAGGTTGTGGCCGTTATGGGTCAGCGTCATGTAGCGGGCGCCTTTGTCCCGGAACTGCGCCAGCAGCCCGAGGTCCTCGCCGACCGCATAACCGTTCTCGACCACCGGGATCACCGCCGGGATGCCGTCGCGGCGCGCTGCCTCGATCTCGTCGGCCGTTACGCAGACGCGCGCCTGGTCGCCGCCCATCCCGTTGATCGCGTCCAGCATCGCCAGCGCCCGATCCCGCGCCGCGCGGTGACCTTCGTCGGTGCGCGGCCCCTGCGGCACGTAGGCCGCGAAGCAGCCCGCGCCCAGCCCGCCCCGCCGCATCTTCGGGATATCGACCCGGCGCGGCCCATCCTCGAACGCGCTGGGCCCCGCGGGCCACGGGATGTCGATATGCGTGTCGATCGTCACCAGCCCCGCATGCACTACCGCGGTATCCAGCATCGGCTAGAACCCCACCCGGTCGCCACCCTTGAGCGCCAGCATCGCCCGCGCCTCGGATGGCGTCGCGATCTCCAGGCTCAATTCCTCCAGGATGCGGCGGATCTTGGCGACCTGCTCGGCGTTCGAGGACGCCATGCGGCCCTTGCCGATGTACAGGCTGTCCTCCAGGCCCACGCGCACGCTGCCGCCCAGGATGGCGGCCATCGTGGTGAAGGCCATCTGGTGCCGCCCCGCGGCCAGCACGGACCACACGTAGTCGCGCCCGAACAGCCGATCCGCCGTTTCCCGCATGAACAGCAGGTTCCGGTGTTCCGGCCCGATGCCGCCCAGGATGCCGAAGATGCTCTGCACGAACAGCGGCGGCTCGACGATCTTCTGGTCCAGCATGTGGGCCAGGTTATAGAGATGCCCGATGTCGTAGCACTCGAACTCGAACTTCGTGCCGTGGCCGCGGCCCAGCTGCTCGACGATGCCTTCGATGTCCTGGAAGGTGTTGCGGAAGATGAAGTTCGTGGTGCCCTCGAGGTAGGGCTTTTCCCACGGGTGCTTCCAGTTTTTGATCTTGGCTGCCGCACGGGAGATGTTGAAGTTCATCGAGCCCATGTTCAGGCTGCACATCTCGGGCTTGGCCAGCAACGGCGCCTCCAGCCGCTGCGCCAGGCTCATGTTCAGCCCGCCGCCGGTGGTGATGTTGATGACGGCGTCGGTGGCCTGCTTGATGACCGGCAGGAAGCGCATGAACACGGCCGGGTCGGGCGTCGGTTCCCCGGTTTCGGGGTTGCGGGCGTGCAGGTGGATGATGGACGCGCCGGCCGCCGCCGCCTCGATGCTGGCCTGGGCGATCTCGTCCGGCGTGATGGGCAGCGCGTCGGACATGCTGGGCGTGTGGATGGCGCCGGTGATGGCGCAGCTGATGATGACCTTTGCGGACATGATGATCCCCGATCCCTGTTGCGACGATCCTGCACCGCCCGGCGCATCCCGACCAGGGGCGGCGTGATCAACAGGGGGTAGCGCGGCGGCAGCCTCGCTTGTATGAACGACACGGTGTGTCCGCGTAGCTCAGCAGGATAGAGCACAAGATTCCTGATTGGTTTCAATTGGGCGTTGCGCCTGGAAACTTCGCAACGGAACCGCTCAAAGTCGGGGAACGCTCGATGCGCTCGCATCGTGCCAATCCCGAGCCAAGCCCGCGCCGCAAGGCCGGGAAGGTGTAGAGACTGGATGGGTGGCGCCTAAGGGCTGGCGGGAAGCGACAGCGTCCAGCCGGCCGATGGCGAAGGGACAGTCCAGACCACGAACGCTCCGGTCCTGCGCAGGCAGGGGGGCGGCGGCGAAAGCCGAAGTGGTATGAATCTTGGGGCCGTGGGTTCGAATCCCGCCGCGGACACCACTCGGTTTAATGTTCCCTTATCTTTTGCCGCTAATTGTGAGGCAGGCGTCGGCGCATGGATGCCGCATGGCGCACCGTGACATTTGAGAACCCTTCCAGACGTGCCTCCGTGTCACGAAAGAGATTACGATTTTTTACGTGAACTTTGACGACGACGGAACGTGCAACGCAGCCTTCGCGCCGGTTGCCCGTCCCGCGGAACCGCAACGACCCGGAGGGCCCACCCCATGTACATCTATCTTCGCCAGTGGCTTCAACTCAAAGTCGATCGCCGCGCCGTCACGGCGCTGGAATATGGCCTGATTGCCGCGGCCGTGGTTGCAGTCGGCATGGTCAGCGTCAACGCCATCGGCACCAGCGACACCATCAAGTTCACCGCCGTGAAGGCCGCGCTGACCTAACACCGTCCAGGCTCCGCCACGCCCGGCTGGTCAGCGGTGCGCCGCTGTGCACACTGCCGGGCGGGATGGACTCGTCAACGAACCCGCGCCGCGGAACAGCAACGGCGCGTCGGGCCGGAATCTTCGGCTCGGCGGACTTCCGGCGGCTTTGGCTGCTCGGCGGCATCGTCAATGCGATGCGCTGGGTGGAGATGCTTGCGGCCGGGCTGTTCACCTTCCAGGTCACCGGGTCCGGCGTCGCGGTCGCCTTCGTGCTGGCCGCGCGCAGCCTGCCCATGCTGTTTCTCGGCGGCGTGTCCGGCGTGTTGTGCGACGCGGTGGACCGCAAGCGCATCCTGCTGTGGGGCATGGCGATCTGCGCCGCCGCCGCCGCCGCCGTGTGCCTGCTCGCCAGCGCCGGCTGGGTGCGCCCCTGGCACATCGCCGCGGCGGCCTTCGTCAGCGGCTGCGTCTGGTCGACCGAGCTTTCGGCCCGGCGCCGCATGATCGGCGAGTGCGCCGGCCCGGCGCTGGTGTCCCGCGCCGTGGCGCTCGACAGCCTGACAAGCTCGTTCGCGCGGATCGTCGGGCCGATGGTCGGCAGCCTCGCCTTCGCGGCGTTCGGCGTCGCCGGGGCGTTCGGCATCTCGGCCGGCGTCTACCTGCTGGCGGTGCTGCTGGTTCCCGGCATCCGCCACACCCAGACGACCCGGCCGCTGCTGCTGTCCCGCGTCCCGCGGGAGATGGCGGAGGGTTTCGCCCATGCCAGCCGGTCGCCGTCCATGCTGACGGTGCTGGGCGTGACGGCGACGATGAACATGTTCGCCTTCTCATACACCGCGATGGTCGCCCCCATTGCCCGCCAGGGCTTCGGCATGCCCGACGCGCTGGTGGGGCTGCTGGCCGCCGGCGAGCCGCTGGGCGCCTTGATCGGCGGCCTGGTGCTGGCGCGCTGGACGCCGCGCGCGCCGCCTCGCCTGCTGATGCTCGGCGGGTCGGCGGCGTTCCTGGCCGGGCTGGCGGTCATGCCGCTGATGCCGGCCTGGGGGTTCGCCTGCGCCGTGCTGGTGGCCGGCGGCCTCGGGCTGGCCGTGTTCGGCAACATGCAGACCAGCCTTGTGCTGACGGCCGTGCCGGCGTCCATCCGGTCCCGCCAGATGGGGCTGATCACCGTGTGCATCGGCGTGGCCCCACTGGGTCAGATGCTGATCGGCGGCCTGGCGGAGCTGTTCGGCCCGCTGCACGCCGTGATCGTCTCGGCGCTGATCGGGCTTGCGGCGCTGGCCGCCATCGCGTTGCGGGGCGGCCGCGCGGAACCCACCGCCATGGAGGTTTGACCAGGCGTCCGCCGGCCCGGAATTCCGCCGTACCTTGACCCGGCCCCCGCCGCTTGGCACGAACCCGGCCCGGCCCGGAGGCCTCGATGCGTCTGCTCGTCACCATCCCGCACTACTGCCGCCGCACGCCGAACGGTCCCGGCTTCTACGGGTCCGAGAAAGGCGACATCGCGACCAGGCGGGCGCAGGTCGAACAATGCATCCTGACCCTGCATCAGACCTTCGGCCCCCGGCAGGCCCTGCTGACGCACACCGTGCCGGTCCAGGCCAACCGCGACTTCGCCACCGTGATCGACGTCGTGCTGGTGACCGCGGGCGACGACCACCTGGCCGACGACCTGCCGCGGGAGTTCTTCATCCAGGTCGCCACCGACGCCGAACCCCGTCTGCTCGGTTTCAAATGCCACGAATTGATGCGCGACAACGCCGAGCGCTACGACTACTTCGCCTATCTGGAAGACGACATCGAGATCGTCGATCCGATGTTCTTCGACAAGCTGGGCTGGTTCTCCGAGGTGTTCGGCCAGTCCGCCCTGCTGCAGCCCAACAGGTTCGAGCGCGCGCCGGACCTGCACATCATGAAGCTGTATGTGGATGGCAACACGACGTCGCCCGATCTGCCGGGCCGGTTCCAGGACATCTCCGTCCGTCCCCGGCTGGTGGGCGGCGCATTCGGCCGCCGCTACGAGTTCCAGCGCGTCAACAACGTGCATTCCGGATGCTTCTTCCTCAACGCGACGCAGCTCAACCGGGTCGCGGCCTCGCCGATGTTCGGCCAGCCCAACGCGGATTTCTTCGGGCCGCTGGAAAGTGCCGCCACGCTGATGATCATGCGCGCCTTCGAGGTGTACAAGCCGGCGCGCGAGAACGCTGCCTTCCTCGAGATCCACCATCTGGGTCGCCGCTTTCTGATGGGCCACCCCGGCGCGCCGGACCCGGTCCCGGAAGCGGCGCAACCCGAACCGCCAGCGCCCGAAACACCGGCGCCCGAAACACCGGGGCCCGAAACACCGGCGCCCGAAATTCCGGTGCCCGAGCCCGTCTCCGAGGCGTCCCCGGCGCCATGACGCGTCCCGCGTGACCGAACAGGACGGCCTGTCCGCCCGGCAGCGGCGCGCCGCCGTCGTCACGATCGTCATCGCCGTCGGCTTGTCGGCGCTCGACAGCAGCATCGCCAACACCGCACTGCCCACCATCGCGCGTGACCTGCAGTCGACGTCGGCCGCGTCCATCTGGGTGGTCAACGCCTATCAGCTCGCCGTCGTCGCCACGCTGCTGCCCTTGGGCGCGCTGGGCGAGATCGTCGGCTTCCGCCGCGTGTACCAGACGGGGCTCGTGGTGTTCACCGTCGCCTCGTTGATGTGCGCCCTGTCATGGTCGCTGCCGACCTTGACGGCGGCGCGCGTGCTGCAGGGCTTCGGCGCCGCCGGCATCATGAGCGTCAACACCGCGCTGATCCGCTTCATCTACCCGGCCAGCCAGCTTGGCCGCGGGGTCGGGTTCAACGCGCTGGTGGTGGCCTGCTCCACGGCGCTGGGCCCCAGCGTCGCCGCGCTGGTGCTGCTGGTGGCCGACTGGCCGCTGCTGTTCGCGATCAACGTGCCGGCCGGGCTGGTGGCCATCGTTCTGGCCGCGCGGTCCTTGCCGGCGACGCCGCTGGCCGCCCGACGGTTCGACTGGCTGGGCGCCATCCTCAGCGCCACCACGTTCGCCTCGTTGATCTTTGCGGTGGGCGAGGCGGCGCACCAGGCGACCCTGTGGCAGACCATCGTCGCGGTCGCCGTCACGCTCGTGGCCGGCGCGCTGCTGGTCCGCAACCAGCTTGGCCAGGCGGCGCCGCTGCTGCCGCTCGACCTGTATCGCCGGCCGCTGTTTGCGCTGTCTTCGGCAACCTCGGCCTGCTCCTTCGTGGCGCAGGGCCTGGCGTTCGTGTCGCTGCCCTTCCTGTTCCAGACCCAGCTCGGCCGCAGCGCCGTGGAGACGGGGCTGCTGCTGACGCCCTGGCCGGTCGCGACGGGTATCATGGCGCCCATCGCCGGCCCGTTGTCGGACCGCTACCCGCCCGCGATCCTGTGCGGCGTCGGCCTGGCGATCCTGTCGTTCGGCCTGGTGCTGATGGCCACCCTGCCGGACGGCGCCACCCATATGGAGATCATGCTGCGGATGCTGGTCTGCGGCACCGGCTTCGGCTTCTACCAGTCGCCGAACCTGAAGGCGCTGATGTCGTCCGCGCCACCCAGCCGCAGCGGCGGCGCCAGCGGCACGGTGGCCACGTCGCGCCTGCTGGGCCAGTCGGTCGGCGCGGCGTTGGTCGCCCTGTGCTTCGGCATCGCGCCGCTGCATGGCCCGACGCTTGCGCTGACGCTGGCCGCCGGCTTCGCCGCCGCCGCCAGCGTGGTCAGCTTCACCCGACTGATGGCGCAGTGAAGGCGGGCCGCCCGATCCGTCGTCGGCCGGACCTAGTCCAATACCAAGCGCCCAAAGTCCTGACTTCTCCAAAACCGTAGGGTGGAATACGGCTTCGTAATCCACCATCCCATAATATCCTACGTCAGATGAGGCAGGGCCAGGTATTCCTGGCTCTGCATCTCCTCCAGCCTCGACGCCGTGCGCTGGAACGCCTGCGCGCCGTGCCCGGCCTTGTACAGCTCGTCCGGGACCGCTTCGGCGCTCGCCACCAGCTTCACGCGATGCTCGTACAGCGCATCGACCAGCGTGATGAACCGCCGGGCCACGTCATGGTTGTCCGGGCTCAGCCGCGGCACGCCGTCGAGCACCAGCGCCTGGTAATGCGTCGCCAGCGCCAGATAGTCCCCGGCGCCCAGCGCCTGGCCGCACAGCGCGTCGAAGTCGAACCGCGCGACGCCCTGCGCCGACAGCGGCACCACCAGCTGGTGCCCCATGACCGTCAGCCTGTCGGACCGGGCGGCGCCGCCGCCCGTCAGCTCCTGGAACGCCGCGTCCAGCGCCGCATCGGCCTTTTGGCCTGCCGGCACATGCCACGTCGATAGCGTCCGCAGCCGCTGCCGGCGCCAATCCCGGCTGCCGGTCATGACGATCAGGTCCAGGTACTGGCTGATCAACTCGATGAACGGCAGGAACGCGTCGCGCCCCGGCTGTCCCGCGAACAGCTCGCCCGGGCGCGTGTTGCTGGTCGCCACGACCACCACGCCGCGCACGAACAGCGCCTTGAACAGCCGGCCCAGGATCATCGCGTCGGCGATGTCGTTCACCTGGAACTCGTCGAAGCACAGCAACCAGGCCTCGTCGGCGATCCGGTCGGCCAGCGGCGGGATCGGGTCGTCGCTGTGCGGATCGGCCAAGCGGTGCGGCTCCCGCCGCCAGGCGTGGATGCGGGCGTGCGTCTCCTGCATGAACTGATGAAAATGGATGCGACGCTTTTTCGGCACGCTCGCATGGTCGAAGAACAGGTCCATCAGCATGGACTTCCCGCGTCCGACCTCGCCGACCAGGTAGATGCCGTGCGGGTAGCTGTCCGGGATGTCGTCGCGCTTCTTGCCCGGGCGTAGCCGGTCCCACAGCCCCGGCGCCTCCTTGCGTGCCCGCGGCGCATAGCCGCGCAGCCGGATCCACAACGCCTGCAGCCGCTCCGCCGCCAGCGCCTGGGCCGGGTCGGTCGAAAGCGCGCCGGCGGCGAGCTTTGCGCGGTAGGCCTCCAGCGGACTCGTCACCATCGGCAGCGGGGCGCGTCCATCCATGCGGCCCTCCCTGCCGCAGCGGCGCTCGGAGGGCTAGTGATGCGTATCTACCACACATCAATAAATAGCGAGAATGTAGCCTAGATCACCATTGACACGTATAAACCTCAGTAACTTCTAAGGCGTATTGGAGACAGATCATGAAGCAAATCATCGCCGTGATCCTGCTTGCCAGCGCCGTCTACGCCCCCGCCGCCGCGCTTGAAATCCGGTTGCCCATCGCCCGCCCATCCTACACCTGCGCCGCCGGCGCCCTGTCGCGCGTTGCGCTGCATACGGACCCGGCGCCCTGCTGCACGGGCCAGCTGGGTTGCCCGCAACTGCTCGCCAACACCGGCCTGATCAAGCCTAGGCGATCCCCCCGCACCTGACCGCCGGACGGCGGCGCCCGCGTTGCGTTTGGCGTGCGGGACTGCCATCAACGGCGAATGCAGGTCGTCGCGTATGTCCTCGGCCTGGTGGCCTCGACAGCCTTCTTTTTCCGGCTCCAGATCGCCTCCGGATTCGCCCGGCAACTCAGCGACCGCTTCGACGGCGTCATCGAGATCTCGATCCTCGAACACTGGTGGAACGTCGTTCGCGGCGCTGCCGCCTGGCCGGACGCTTTCTACTTCCATCCGTACACGGGCACGCTGGCCTATAACGACGGCTACCTGCTGTACGGGCTTCCCTACGCGCTGTTCCGCTGGCTGGGCGCGGATCCGTTCCTGGGGTCCGAACTGGTCAACGTCACGATGCGCGCCACCGGGTTCGCCGCCATGGAGCTGTTCCTTCGTCAATGCATGATGGCGCGCTGGCAATGGTCCATCCTCGGGGCGGTCGTGTTCACGGTTTCCAACAGCATCAGTCTCGGGGCCGGGCACGCGCAGCTTCTGACCGTGGGGTTCGTGCCCTTCTTCGGCTGGATGACCTGGCGCGCCACCCGGGCGCTGGGACAGGGCGACGGCCGGCGGTTGATGATCTGGGGCGGATCGGCGTCGGTCTTCATGGGCGCCTGGCTGATGACAGCCTACTACAGCGCATGGTTCACGCTGTTTTTCCTGGCCTGCTTCGCGGGCATGGCGGCGCTGGCCGGACCGCGCCACACGCTGGCGGCCTTCCGCCGCATGCCGGTCCGCGCATGGCTCAGCCTGGGCGTCGTCGTCGGTGTGTTCGTGGGTTCGGCTGCGCCGTTCCTGTGGCTTTATCTGCCGAAGGCCGAGGCCACCGGCATGCACCCGTATGTCAACACGCTGGCCTACGGCACGAACAAGCTCGATATCGTGCATGTCGGCGACGGCAACATGCTGTTCGGCTGGGCCGACCACCTGGTGCAGGGCTGGTCCCGGCCCACGCTGCCGCCATCAGGGGAGCACGCGACCGGCCAGCCGCCGATCATCCTGGCCGTCTTCGCGTGCGCCTGCCTGGCGCTGTGGCGCAGCCGCCATGACCTGCGCGACCGGCCGGTGCTGCTGCTGGCGGCCACGTCGGCGCTGCTCTGGCTGCTGACGCTCCGCGTTGCCGACTTCAGCGCATGGCGTTTCGTGTTCGACTGGGCGCCGGGCGCCAAGGCCGTGCGCGTCCTGGTCCGCTACCAGATCTTCATGGCCGTCCCGCTGGTCGCCACGGCCATCTGGCATCTGAACCGCATCGGCGTCCGGCGGACCGCGCCGTATATGGCCGGCCTGGCGGCCCTGCTGGTGCTGGAGCAGGTCTCGCTCACGCCGCCCGTCGATCTCGATCGATCGGCCGAGCTCGCCCGCCTGCGCGCCTTCCCCCGGCCGCCCGCGGCCTGCCGGTCGTTCTTCGTGTCCCGCGCCCGCGACACCGTCTCCATCAACCCCGAGATCGACGCCCTCTACAGCGACAACGTCGATGCCATGCTGCTGGCCGAGTGGTTCCAGCGTCCGACGATCAACGGCTTCAGCACGTTCACCCCGCCGGACTGGGATTTCGCCCATGCCGAGCGGCCGGACTACCTCCTGCGGGTCCGCGCCTACGCCGAACGGCATGGGCTGGCGGGCCTGTGCGGCGTCGACCTCGCGTCCAGAACATGGGACACCACCCCCTTCGACCCGGCGCATCGGTTGCAAACGGGCCCCCCTGAGGCCTATTAGAACGCATGCTCGCGCTCGATTATGATCGCCTCGCCGCGACCCCGGTCGGCGAAGACCCCTTCGCCCACGTGGTCGTCGAACACTTCGTGCCCCCTGCGGCGCTGGCCGCCGTGCTGGCAGACCTCCCGCTCATCCAGAAGGGCGGCTCCTTCCCCACCGAGGGGCTGCGCCTTGGCCCGGCCGGCCGCGCCCTGATCGACGCGCTCGAAGGCCCCCGCTTCCGTGCCGCGATCGCCGCCAAGTTCAGCCTCGACCTGCAGGACGCCCCCACCATGATCACCCTGCGCGGCCAAACGCGGGAGAAGGACGGCCGCATCCATTGCGACAGCACCGCCAAGCGCGTCACCGTGCTGCTGTACTTGAATCCCGAAACCGAGGACTGGGCCCGGCAGGACGGCTGCCTCCGTCTGCTCCGCGGCCCCGTCGACATCGAGGACTACGCGGTCGAAGTGCCCCCGGTGAACGGCACGCTGCTGGTGTTCCCGAACGGCCCCACGACATGGCACGGCCACAAGCAGTTCGTCGGCCGCCGTTACGCCATCCAACTCAACTGGATGACCACCGACGACAAGGCGCGCTACGAGATGCGCCGCCACCGCGTCTCGGCGTTCCTGAAGCGCCTGACCCGCGCCGCCTGATCGCACGTTGACGCTGGCTTCCCTCACGTGGGAACAGGTCTGATGCCAGGAGCCGTAAGCTCTGACTCCTGTTGCGTCATCGCGAGCCGAACGCGAAGTGATCCAGGGGGGACAACCGGCAGTTCGATCCGGCCGCCACCCGGTCTGCGGCCCAGCCGGCCGGCGCCGCGAACCCCGTGTTTGCGACCCAGCTTGCCGGGCCATCGACATTCCTGGCCCGCATGCCGACCGCGGTCGTCCTGCTCAAGCCCGGCGACCTCAACCGCAACCGCGCCTTCTGCACGGCCGTCACCCGGTTGCCCACGGCCGACCAGGCGCTCGCCGCCTCCGTCGTCGCACCCAACCTGATCCTCACCCGCTGGATCGTGCAGTTGCCGGAGGTCCCGGCGGCGCGGGCCGCGGACTGCGACTTCCTCGTCGGCGCCTACGACTATGCCCGGGCGCGGCGGATGCTGGCCGCCATCCGGCTGACTGACGGCAGCCTGTCGGGCCAAGGCCCGTTCCTGCTGATGGTCATCCCCGACGGCAGCGGTCTGCGAATCGCGGGGCTCGACGGATCGGCCTATGCCGAGCAGGACTTCGGTCGCTACGTGGGCAACTGGGGCACGGCGCTGAACCAGGCGCAGGCGCGGGTCAGCCGCGAGCCCGACGAGCCCGGGCTGGTCCGCAGCGTGTTCAACCTCGTGTCCGCCATCCTGCGCACGGTCGCGGGGATCGGCGGCGGCGTGATCCACGGCATCGCCACGGCATTGTAGCCCCTCTACCTCCGCACCACCACGCCGGGGTTGCGCCGCGCCCAGCCCTCGCGCTGCAACTCCGGCACGTCGTCCTCGTGCAAGGGAAAGCCCACGCAAAGATAGGCCACGAGCCGCCACGAAGCCGGCACTTCCAACACCGCCAGGGCCGCCGCCGGGTCGAGGATCGACACCCAGCCGACCCCCACGCCCTCGGTCCGTGCCGCGAGCCACAGCGTGTGGATCGCCAGCACCGCGGAGTAGGCCGTCGTCTCCGGCTGCGTCGCGCGCCCCAGGCCGCCGCCCTGCGCCGGGTCCGGATCGACGCAGACCGCCAGGTGGCACGGCGCCTCGTCCAGTCCGGACAGCTTCAGCCGCGCGTACCGCCCAACCCGTGCGTCGCCTTGCAGCAGCAGGGCCGCCGCGTTGGAACGCTCGAAATTCTCGCGGATGGCCCGGCGCCGCACAGGGTCGTCGATCGTCACGAACCGCCATGGCTGGCTGAGCCCCACCGAGGGCGCCCCATCCGCCACTGCCAGCAGCCGGTCCAGCAGGCCGTCCGGCAGCGGATCGGGCCGGAACCGCCGCACGTCCCGCCGCCAGGCGAACAATTCGGTCAGCTGCGCGCGGAACCCCTCGTCGAAACGGGGGCCCATCACTCCCGCCGGAGCACGCGGTCGGTGATGAAGCTCGCCAGGCCGTTGGCGACGAAATCCCGCTTGAGCGCGTCCTCGTCGTACTCGTCGCGCACCCAGTCGATGAACGGGATGCGCCCCTCGGCTGTCGATGCATAATGGTGGAAGAAGGCGTCAAGGATGCCGGTGCGCGCCTGCTTCCAGTGCCCGAACCGCCAGGATAGCTGGCGCCCCGCCTCGGCCGCCGTGCCGCCGTCGAACATGATCGCCAGGCCGCTCGCCAAGCCGGCGCGGTCCGCGCCGGACTTGCAGTGCATCAGGGCCGGGCCATCGAGGCTGCGAAAGATGTCGTGGAACCGCAGGATGCGGTCCCGGTGCGGCGCGCCGCGGCTTTCGAACGCCATGTCGATATGACGCAGCCCAAGCCGCTGCGCCGCCTCCCGCGACAGCGCGTCGGACCCGCACAGCCGCCGGCCGCGCAGGTTGATCAGCGTCGTCAGCCCATACCGCTTCTGCGCCGACGCCAGCCGCCCCGGCGTCGGGTGATTGCTGCGATACAGCCGCCCCGGCAACACCTCGGCCAGGTTCGTCCACACCAGGCGGAATACCGCATGATCGACGAACAGGCTGTCCACCCAGGCCGCCGGCCGCTGCGATGCGATGGCGCCGCGGAACGCCATCAGCTCTCTCCCGCCGGCGGGAGAGGCGGCATCACCCCTTCCGTTCGACCAGAAGCTGCTTGATCTC
The DNA here is from genome assembly GCA_043740535.1 of Rhodospirillales bacterium. Lineage (GTDB taxonomy): Bacteria > Pseudomonadota > Alphaproteobacteria > Acetobacterales > Acetobacteraceae > JBBROS01. Next base: position 16,836 of record JAYUCA010000278.1, read on the forward strand.
GCCGATCGCCTGGGCCGGGTTGAGGCCCTTCGGGCAGGTCTGCGTGCAGTTCATGATCGTGTGGCAGCGATACAGCTTGTAGGGGTCTTCCAGCGCATCCAGCCGGTCGCCGGTGGCCTCGTCGCGGCTGTCGGCGATCCAGCGGTAGGCCTGCAGCAGCACGGCGGGGCCCAAATAGCGGTCGCCGTTCCACCAGTAGCTGGGGCAGGACGTCGTGCAGCAGAAGCACAGGATGCACTCCCAAAGCCCATCGAGCTTGGCGCGCTCCTCCTTGCTCTGCAGACGCTCAGCGTCTGGCGGCGAGGGCGTGTCGGACTTCAGCCACGGTTCGACGCTGCGAAGCTGGGCGTAGGCCTGGCTCAGGTCCGGCACCAGGTCCTTCACCACCGGCATGTGCGGCAGCGGATAGATCCGCACGTCGCCGGCAACCTCGTCATGCCCCTTGAGGCACGCCAGCGTGTTGCCGCCATCGATGTTCATCGCGCACGACCCGCAGATGCCCTCGCGGCAGGAGCGGCGGAAGGTCAGCGTCGGATCGACCTCGTTCTTGATGTGGATCAGCGCGTCCAGCACCATCGGCCCGATGGCGTCGAGGTCCAGTTCGTAGCTGTCGACGCGAGGGTTCTGCCCGTCATCGGGGTTCCAACGATAGATGTTGAACGTCTTGGTCCGCGTTGCCCCGGCCGGCGCCTTGTGCGTGGCGCCCGTGCCGATGCGGCTGTTTTTCGGTAGTGTGAAGGTGGCCATCGTCGATAATGCCTATCCGTGCCGAACCAGGAACGCGCCGAGCGCCACGCCCGCCGCGATCAATGCGGCGCCCGCAGTGAATGCCTGAAGGACGATCTTCAGCGGCTCCAGCCGCCGCTCCTGATCCTTGCGAAGGTAGTCCGCCCGCTTCTGGTCGATGTCGTTGATGATCTGACGCAGCTTCAGTGCGTCAACCTGGTCCGGAGAGGGTCCAACCGTCGTGCTCATGGCGCCCTCAATACACCCGCTTCTTCGGCGGGAACACGCTGACCTCGTTCGTCAGCGTCTTCATCGACACCTCGCGATACCCCAGGTCCACCTTGCCGTCCGCGTCGCACCAGGCCAGCGAGTGCTTCATCCACTCCTGATCGTCGCGGTCCGGGAAGTCGTCGTGGGCGTGGGCGCCGCGGCTCTCGTGCCGGTTCTCGGCGCTGACCATCGTCGTCATCGCGTTGCCCATCAGGTTGTCGAACTCCAGCGCCTCCACCAGGTCGCTGTTCCAGATCAGGCTGCGGTCGCTGACCTGCATGTCCGCCATGCCGGACCACAGCGTCTTCATCTTGCCGACGCCCTCGGTCAGGCTCGCGCTGTTGCGGTACACCGCAGCGTGCTGCTGCATCACCGCCTGCAGATCGGCCCGCATCGCCGACACCTTCGTGCCGCCGCTGGCATTGCGCGTCCGGTCGAACCGGTCGAGCGAGCTCTCCCCCGCGCGCGCCGGCAGCGGCGCCTGGCTGGCGCCCGGCTTGATGATCTCCGCCGCCCGGTGCGCCGCCGCCCGCCCGAACACCACCAGGTCCAGCAGCGAGTTCGTGCCCAGCCGATTCGCGCCATGCACGCTGACGCAGGCGGCTTCGCCCACCGCCATCAGGCCGGGCACCACGGCATCGGGGTCCTTCACCGTCGGCCGCAGCACCTCGGTGCGGTAGTTCGTGGGGATGCCGCCCATGTTGTAGTGCACGGTCGGCAGCACCGGGATCGGCTCCTTCGTCACGTCGACGCCCGCGAACACCTTAGCGGTTTCGCTGATGCCCGGCAGGCGTTCGTGCAGCAGCTCGGCGCCCAGATGCTCCAGGTGCAGGTGGATGTGGTCCTTGTTCGGCCCCACGCCGCGGCCTGCGTTGATCTCCAGCGTCATGCTGCGGCTGACGACGTCGCGGCTCGCCAGGTCTTTGGCGGTCGGCGCGTAGCGCTCCATGAACCGCTCGCCTTCGGAGTTGGTCAGGTATCCGCCCTCGCCCCGGCTGCCCTCGGTGATCAGGCAGCCCGAGCCGTAGATGCCGGTCGGGTGGAACTGCACGAACTCCATGTCCTGCATCGGGATGCCGGCCCGGATCGCCATGCCGTTGCCGTCGCCGGTGCAGGTGTGGGCGCTGGTGCAGCTGAAATAGGCCCGCCCATAGCCGCCGGTCGCCAGCACGACGGACTGCGCGCGGAACCGGTGCATCGACCCGTCTTCCAGGCACCAGGCCATGACGCCGCGGCAGGCGCCTTCCTCGTCCATGATCAGGTCGAGCGCTATATATTCGACGAAGAACTCGACCTCGTGCTTCAGGCTTTGTTGATACAGCGTGTGCAGGATCGCGTGGCCGGTGCGGTCGGCGGCGGCGCAGGCGCGCATGGCCGGGGCCTTGCCGTACTCCGTCATGTGGCCGCCGAAGGGCCGCTGATAGATGCGCCCGTCCTCGGTGCGGCTGAACGGCACGCCGTAGTGTTCCAGCTCATAGACCGCGGGGATCGCCTCGCGGCACATGTATTCGATCGCGTCCTGGTCGCCCAGCCAATCCGACCCCTTGACGGTGTCGTACATGTGCCAGCGCCAGTCGTCCTCGCCCATGTTGCCCAGCGCCGCGCCGATGCCGCCTTGCGCCGCGACCGTGTGGCTCCGCGTCGGGAACACCTTCGTCAGACACGCCGTGCGCAGCCCGGCGGCGCCCATTCCCAGCGTGGCCCGCAGTCCGGCGCCGCCCGCGCCCACCACCACCACGTCATACGTATGGTCGGTCACCGTGTAGGCGCCGCTAGACGGCTTCGATATCGCGTTCATCGCTGACCCCGGTCGTTCACGAGTTTCATGTTGTATCGGCCTACCAAAGCGCCAGCTTCAGCACCGCCAGCATCGCAAACAAACCCAGCAGCCCGCACCCGGCCTTCATCGCCAGGATCGACAGGCGCTGCGCCATCCGGTCGTGCACGTAGTCTTCCAGCACGACCTGCAGCCCCAGGCTCATGTGCTGGAACGTCATCACCACCAACGCCAGCAGCAGCACGCTGTTCCACGGGTGCGCTGCCCAGACCACCACCGCCTCCTGGCTGGCGCCCGTCAGCCGGATCATGCTGAAAACGAACCACAGCGTCAGCGGCACCAGCGCCAGCGCCGTCACCCGCTCCATATACCAATGGTGCACGCCCTCTTTCGCGGACCCGGCGCCCCGCACCCGCCCCAACTGGCTGCGCCGCACCTTGATCGAAACGCTGTCTGCCATGGCCATCAGCTCCGCAGCACGATCACGCCCAGGACCCAGATCAATGAGGTGGACACCACGGTGGCGCCGATCGTCAGCCAGCCCGTCAAGTGCATCCTGTCCAGCTCGTAGCCCCAGCCGGCATCCCAGGCCAGGTGCCGCAGCCCACCGAAGAAATGATACATCAGCGACGCCGTCCAGCCGAACAGCACGAACAGCCCGATCGGCGAACCCAGGAACCACTGCACCCGGTCGAACGCCTGCGGCCCCGTCGCTGCCGCCACCAGCCAGCACACCAGCATCAGGCTGCCCACCGAGATCGCGATCCCGGTCACCCGGTTCATGATCGACAGCACCGACGAAAGCTGCGGCCGGTAGATCTGCAGATGCGGCGACAACGGCCGGCGGACCAGCCTGCCATCGCTGGCATGCGCCACCATCAGCGCGTCGCGGACGTCTTTCATGCGGATACGGCCATCAGAACACGATCTCCGGGGACAACAGGCCTGTTTCGTATCGGCAGACGTGGGCAGGGTCAACGCAAGCGCAACCGCAGTGCAGCATTCCGGGGGCGCGCCATGCTTGGAATTCGCATCCGAAGACGCTTATGTCGTGCTGTCCAAGGAGCCGTGCATGCCGCAGCCCGCCCAACCCCGCATCGTCGAGCTGGCCGACCGCCTCGCCGAACGCTTTTCTACCCGCGCGTCCGGATTCGAACATGACAGCGCCTTCCCGCACGAGAACTGGCGCGACCTGCACGACAGCGGCTATCTCCGCCTGGTCATCCCCCGTGCCTACGGCGGCGACGGCGCATCGGTGCTGGACCTGGTCATCGCCCAGGAACGCCTCAGCCGCGGCTGCGCCAGCACCGCGCTGGGCGCCGCGATGCAGATCAGCGTGCTGGGCCGCGCGATGGAGACCGGCGCCTGGCCCGCGCCGATCATGGCCACGATCTGCCGCGAGCTCGTTGCGCACGGCGGCGGCATCAACAACTGCGTGACCGAAACCGAGCTGGGCAGCATCTCCCGCGGCGGCACCCCCGCGACCCGCGCCGAACGCACCGAAGGCGGCTGGCTGATCTCCGGCCGCAAGATATTCGTCACCGGCGCACCTGCCCTGCGCTTTCTCGTCACCGGGGTCGTGCTGCCGCCCGAGGACGGAGCCCCCCAGGGCTCGGTCGCCAGCGCCATCATCCGCGCGCCCACGAAGGGCCTTGCGATCGAGAACACCTGGCGCGACGCGCTGGCCCTCCGCCTGGCCGGCAATGACGACGTCGTCTACGACCGTGTCTTCGTGCCCGACGCATGGATGGTCGAACGCCGCGCGATCGGCGGCCCCCGGGGCCCCGCCGGGCCGGGCGCCAACCCCTGGGCGCTGCCGCTGGCAGCCGTCTACCTCGGCGTCGGCCAGGCGGCGCTGGAGGCCGCCAGCGACTACGCCAACACGCGCACGCCGCCCGCCCTGGGCGCACCCATCGCCAGCCAGACGCATGTCCAGCACTGGATCGGCGCGATGGCCATCACGCTGGACGCCGCCCGCACCGTGCTGCGCGACACCGCCCGCGCCTGGATCGAGGAACCCGCAACCCGCCCCGCCCTCGCCACAAGGATCGCCACCGCCAAATACCTGTGCACCAACGCCGCCTGCACCGTCACCGAAACCGCGCTGCGCGTCGCCGGCGGCTTCGGCCTGACGGCCGCGCTGCCGCTGGAACGCTATTTTCGCGACGCCCGCGCCGGGCTGTTCGCGCCGCCGCAGGACGACCTGGCGCTGGGGATCGTAGGCCGCGCGGCGCTGGAGGGGCGGGCGGTGGATGTGAGGGCGCAGGCAGCCGAGTGAGCGAGAACGGGTCGTAGGGTGCACTGGGCTTGCATTGCACCATTGCAGTTCACGATAGCACCCTTTTGAAACCAAGCGACGCGACCAGCCACATTCCGCGTGTGAGTGCAGGCCAAGGACGGGAATGACGGACCGGGAACCAGAAAAGATCGAAGTCGGCTCCTCGCTTGCGGATGGAGATCTCGTCCCGCCGGTCGCGAACAACATGCATGACGCCAACGGCCGCAAACACCGGTAAGCTGATCCCCATGACCCAGCCCATCCCCCTGATCGACCACGTCATCGTCAACGCCCGCGACGCGCTCGACGACGCTGCCGCCCTGTGGACCCGTCTCGGCTTCCAGCTCACCCCGCGCGGCCACCACACCCTTGGCTCCAGCAACAACCTAGCCATCCTCGGCACCGACTACATCGAGCTGCTCGGCGTCATGCCGGAGAACGCCGGCCGCGGCGACGTCCTCGTATGGCCTGCCGGGCTCAATGGCCTGGTATTCAAGACCACCGACAGCGACGGCGTGTATGCGCGCATGGCCGAGGCCGGGGCACCCGTCCTGCCGCCGCAATCGTTCTCCCGCCCCGTCGACATGGGCGAGGGCCGCATCGGCGAGGCTGCCTTCCGCACCGTCCGCCTCGAACAGGACGCCTCACCCGCCGGGCGCATGTTCTTCTGCCATCACATGACGCCCGACCTTGTTTGGCACGACCCCTGGCGCCACCACCCGAACGCCGCTGTCGGCATTGATGGCATGGTCATCGCCGCCGAGGACCCCGAGGTCTATGCGGCCCTGTTCGCGCTGATGTTCGGCGAATCGCGGGTCCGCCACGCGGGCTTCACCGCCAGCCTCGTGGCCGGGCTGGCCACCATCGAGGTCATGACGCCCGCCGCCGTGGCCGAGCGCTTCGGCGCCGCGGCGCCGGACCTTGCGGGGCGCCCTTACGCCATGGCCGCACTGATGGTCCGCACCGCCGGGTTCGTGCACGCCCTGGCGGCCCTGGCTGCCGGCGGCTTCGACGCGGCGCCGGTCGATGGCGCCATCACGATCCCGGCGTCGCAGGCCGGCGGCCTCGTGCTGCAATTCGTGGAATAGGGAGCGGACATGCACAGTCTCGGCCGCGTGGCCGCCGCCCTGGTGCTGACGGCCGGCGCAGCCCTTGCGCAGACCGGCCCTGGTTTCACGGTGTAAACGGCCCATGCCCGAATGGCTGGAGGCGGACGGCGTCGGCGGCTTCGCCTCGGGCGCCGCCGACACCGTCCGCACCCGCCGCTACCACGCGCTGCTGCTGGTGCAGACCCCCGCCGCCCGCGTCGTGCTGGTCAACGGCTTCGAGGCCTGGGTCGATCTCCCCGGCGGCGCCGTCCCCATCACCAGCCAGCACTATGCCCCGGGCGTCGTCCACCCCGACGGCCTCCGCCGCATCGCATCCTTCACCGCCGAGCCTTGGCCCCGGTGGACCTACGCGCTGCCGGACGACAGCCGCCTGACACAGGAGGTCTTCGTCGCCGGCGGCCAGACCTGCCTGCGCTGGAGCCGCGACGGCGCCGGCCCCGCACGGTTGCATGTGCGTCCCCTGCTGTCGGGCCGCGACTACCACGCGCTCCATCACGAGAATCCGGCCTTCGCCTTCGACGCCGAGCGCGGCGCCGGCTGGACCCGCTGGCGCCCCTACCCCGGCCTGCCGCCGATCACCGCCTGGGGCGGCGACTACGCGCCCGACCCCGTCTGGTACCGCCAGTTCCTGTACGCGACGGAACAGGAGCGCGGGCTGGACTGCATCGAAGACCTCGCCTCCCCCGGGGTGCTGTCCTGGGACCTCGACCGCCCCGCCACCCTGGCGTTCCGCGCCGACACCGCGCCGGCCTGGCCCGTGCCGGTGCTGGCGGATTCCGAAGCCGCCGAACGCGCCGTGGCGCCCCCGCTGCACCACGCCGCCCTGCAATATATCGCCCGCCGCAACGACTTCTGCACCGTGCTGGCTGGCTTCCCGTGGTTCACCGACTGGGGCCGCGACAGCTTCATCGCCCTGCGTGGGTTGCTGCTGACGCCCATCGCACCCGCCGCCGTCGAAACCCTGAAGGCCAGGATCGCCCGCGAAACCCAGCAGCAGACCCGCCGCGACCTGGCCGAGCAGGTGCTGCTCGCCTGGTCCGGGCACGTCGACCAGGGCATGCTGCCGAACCGGTTTCCGGACGGCGCCGGGCCACCGGAATACAACGCGGTCGATGCGAGCCTGTGGTTTGTCGTCGCCGTGCATGACCTGCTGGCCAGCCCCACGGCCGCGGCAACCACCGCCACGCTGCGGGCCGCCTGCACCGCGATTCTCGAAGGCTACGCCGCCGGAACCCGCTACGGCATCGGCATGGACACGGACAGCCTGATCCGCGCCGGCGCGCCGGGCGTGCAGCTGACGTGGATGGACGCGAAGGTCGGCGACTGGGTCGTCACCCCCCGCGCCGGCAAGCCGATCGAGGTTCAGGCCCTGTGGATCAACGCGCTGCGGATCGCCGCCGCGTGGCCGGGCGGCGAACGCTGGGCCGCCATCGCCGGCCAGGCCACGCGGGCGGTGCTGGAACGCTTCCCCGACCCCGACAGCGCCGGGCTGCGGGACCTCGTCGACGGGGACCCGGCCGAGGAGCGGCGCATCCGCCCCAACCAGATCTTCGCCGTCGGCGGGCTGCCGTTCACGATCCTGCCCGACAACCTGGCGCACGACGTGGTGGACCTGGTGGAGCACCGCCTGCTGACCCCGCTGGGCCTCCGCACGCTGGACCCGGCGGACCCCGCCTACCGGCCCGTCTACCAGGGCGGCGTCGTCGACCGCGACGGCGCATACCACCAGGGCACCGCCTGGCCCTGGCTGCTCGGCCCCTTCGTCGAGGCCTGGTTGCGCGTCCAGGGCAACACCGCCGCCGCCCGGCAGGACGGACGCACCCGCTTCCTGCCCGCCCTGCGCGCCCACCTGGCCGAGGCCGGGCTAGGCCATGTCAGCGAGGTCGTGGATGGCGACGCGCCGCACCGGCCCGGCGGCTGCCCGTTCCAGGCCTGGTCGCTGGGCGAGTACATCCGGATCGAGGCCATGCTCCGCGAGGTCAGCCTGTGAACATCTTCGGCACCGCCGAGGGCAACCGCATACAGGCCGCCGACCGCGGCGCCGGCTGGCGCCGCTGGGGCCCCTACCTCAGCGAGCGCCAGTGGGGCACCGTGCGCGAGGACTACAGCCCCGGCGGCAACGCCTGGGAGTACTTCCCGCACGACCACGCCCGCAGCCGCGCCTACCGCTGGGGCGAGGACGGCATCGCCGGCTTCAGCGACAGCCGGCAGAACTGGTGCCTGTCCGTCGCGCTGTGGAACGAGCGCGACCCGATCCTGAAGGAACGCCTGTTCGGCCTGACGAACAGCCAGGGCAACCACGGCGAGGACGTGAAGGAGCTGTACTCCTACCTCGACGGCACCCCCACCCATTCCTACATGCGGATGCTGTATCGCTACCCCCAGGCCGCCTACCCCTATGCGGACCTGGTGCAGGGGAATGCCCGCCGCGGCACGCATGACCCGGAGTACGAGCTGATCGACACCGGCGTGTTCGACGAGAACCGCTATTTCGACGTCGTCGTCGAATACGCCAAGGCCTCGCCCGACGACATGCTGATGCGCGTCACCGTCACCAACCGCGGCCCGGACCCGGCCCCGCTGCACGTGATCCCGCAGCTTTGGGCGCGCAACACCTGGTCCTGGAAACAAGGGTCCCGCCGGCCTTTGCTGCGCAACCAGCCGTCGGACTACGGCGTGGGCATCGACGCCCAGCACCCCCGCCTGCGCCCCATGCGGCTCGATTGCGACGCCGGCGTGCCCTTCGTGTTCTGCGAGAACGAGACCAACGTGCGCCTGCTGTATGGGGCGGAGGCGGCCGGCCCGTTCAAGGACGGCATCAACGACCACGTGGTGCATGGCGACGCCACCGCCATCAGCGCCGTCGATCAGGGCACCAAGTGCGGCGCCCCCGTCCGCCTGCTGCTGGCGCCCGGCGAAGCGGCGATGATCCGCCTCCGCTTCCGCCCCAGCGAGCGCGACCGCGACCCCTTCCTGTTCTTCGATGCATTGCTGCAGGCCCGGCGCGACGAGGCGGACGAGTTCTACGCCGTGCTGCAGCAGAACATCACCAGCGCCGACGAGCGCGTGGTGCAGCGCCAGGCCCTGGCCGGCATGCTGTGGTCCAAGCAGTTCTTCAACTTCGACGTCCGCCGCTGGCACGACGGCGACCCGGCGCAGCCCAAGCCGCCGCCGGGCCGCACCCGCAACAGGGACTGGATGCATCTGAACAACGCCGACATCATCTCGATGCCGGACAAGTGGGAATACCCCTGGTATGCCGCGTGGGACCTCGCGTTCCACTGCACCACCTTCGCCCTGATCGACCCGGAGTTCGCCAAGGACCAGCTTCTGCTGATGCTGCGCGAGTGGTACATGCACCCGAACGGCCAGATCCCCGCCTATGAATGGGCCTTCGGCGACGTGAACCCGCCCGTGCACGCCTGGGCGGCCTGGCGCGTGTTCGAGATGGACCGCCATCTGACCGGCACGCCCGACCACGCCTTTCTCGAACGCATCTTCCATAAGCTGATGCTGAACTTCACCTGGTGGGTGAACCGCAAGGACGCCGAGGGCCGCAACGTGTTCCAGGGCGGCTTCCTGGGTTTGGATAACATCGGCGTGTTCGACCGGTCCTCGCCGCTGCCCACCGGCGGCACGATGGACCAGGCGGACGGCACCGCCTGGATGGCGATGTACACGCTGAACCTGCTCCGCATCGCGCTCGAGCTTGCTGGCCGCAACCCGGTCTACGAGGACACGGCCACCAAGTTCTTCGAGCACTTCCTGTATATCGCCGAGGCCATGGCCAGCCTGGGCAACGAACCCGGCTTCCAGGGCACCGGGCTGTGGTCCGAGACCGACGGCTTCTTCTACGACGCGTTGCGCCTGCCCGACGGCAGCGTGGAGCGGATGCGCGTCCGCTCGCTGGTCGGCCTGATCCCGCTGCTGGCCGTCGAGGTCATTGGCGTCGAGGTGATCGACCGCCTGCCGGACTTCGCCAGCCGGATGCGCTGGTTCCTGAACTACCGGCCGGACCTTGCGGGCCTGATCTCCCGCTGGGCGGAACCCGGCGCCGGGGAGCGCCGGCTGCTCAGCCTGCTGCGCGGCCACCGCATGAAGGCGCTGCTGACCCGCATGCTGGACGAGAAGGAGTTCCTGTCGCCGTACGGCATCCGCTCCGTCTCGAAGGCGCACGAGGCGGCGCCCTTCCGGTTCGAGCACGGCGGCCAGGAATACGGCGTCACCTACAGCCCTGGCGAAAGCCCCACCCGCGTATTCGGCGGCAACTCGAACTGGCGCGGCCCGGTCTGGTTCCCGCTGAATGCGCTGCTGATCGAGGCGCTGCGGCGGTTCCACGACTACTACGGCGATGACTTCCTGATCGAATGCCCGGTCGGCACCGGGCAGATGTGCACCCTGGCCCAGGCCGCGAACGTGATGCGGGAGCGCCTGATCGCCCTGTTCGTCAAAGGCCCCGACGGCACGCGCCCCGCCATGGCGAACAACCGCAAGGCCCCGTGGCCGGGCGAGGAGGCGCTGGAGTTCCACGAGTTCTTCCACGGCGACACCGGCCGCGGCCTGGGGGCCGCCCACCAGACCGGCTGGACCGGCCTGATCGCGGTCGTCATCCAGAACCACGCGGCCGTGAACGCAGGTGTCCCGCTGCCGATGGACCCGGCCGCGCATGAGGGAGAAAAACCCCCAGCACCGCCGTTCCCGTAGAAGGTTCGTGACGCAATCGATCAGACACGATAGCATGGGGTTTGCAACCGTCGCCGAGGACGCACCCGATGCCCGACAAAACCGGAGGAACGACCTCCCCTGAGCAGCTGGCGTGGATCCAGCGCTTCATGCCATCGGCAGCCGCCGCGCCACCCGCGGCGCCGGCGCAGGCCTCTGCCGCACCTGCGCCGCAGCGCCGCCCGGGATCGGGGCCAGGTGGCCCCCCGACTGCTGCGGCCACGCCTGCAGCGACGCCTCCGGCCACCCCGCCGGCTTCTGGCACGCCGCTGCCACCGGCTGCGATGCCGTCGGCTGCCCAGGCATCCCCGGCCCAGGGCCAGGCCCCGTCCCAGGCCCCGACGGACAGTGCGGAGGTCCAGCTCGGCCACTCGCCCATCTGGTTGACGCGGGACGGTTCGCCCTTGGTGGGCGCTGACCCGCCCAGCGTCGGGGTGAACCTGCGCGCCGCCTTGGGCCAGGTGACGATCAGCGGCGGCGCCACGGTCGACACCACGGGCGCCGCGCACGCCACCGGCGGGCTGTCCACGACGCTGGGCGGCCTGGACGTCGGCGTCTCCGGCCAGGCCGGGGCCGATCAGCAGGTGACCGCCACCGTCGGCTTCAAGTTCTAGTTCTTTCTGGCTGCGCGGTGCTGGATTACCGCGCGGCTGGCCCACGAGATCCCCGGGTCAAGAAGGCCCGGGTATGACGTCGAGGGGCGCGGAAGCGGGCTATACTGCGGCATGCCGAGTCCCCTGGTCCTCACCGCCCTCGCGCTGATCATCGAGGCAGTCATCGGCTATCCGGACGTGGTGTTCCGCGCGATCGGGCACCCGGTGACCTGGATCGGCGCGCTCATCGCCGCGCTCGACCGGCGGTTGAATCGTGGCGGCGGCACGCGGGCGGCCGGGGCTGCCGCCCTGTTCCTCGTGCTTCTCGTCACGGCCGCGCCCGCGGCCACGCTGGTTTGGGCGGTCCGCGCCGTGCTGCCCGGCTGGCTCGGGCTTGTTGCCCTGGCCGTCCTCGCCAGCAGCCTGCTCGCCCAGCGCAGCCTGGCCCAGCACGTCTCCGCAGTCGCGGCGGGGCTGCGCCAGGGGCTGGGGCCGGGCCGCATCGCCGTGGCGCGGATCGTCGGGCGCGATCCGGAGCGCCTCGATCAGGCGGCCGTCGCCCGCGCCGCGATCGAGAGCCTGGCCGAGAATTTCGCCGACGGCGTCGTTGCACCCGCCTTCTGGGGCGCGCTACTCGGCCTGCCGGGCATGGCGCTGTACAAGGCCATCAACACCGCCGACAGCATGATCGGCCATCGCACGCCGCGGCATGAGCGGTTCGGATGGGCCGCGGCGCGGCTCGACGATCTGGTGAACCTCCCCGCCTCCCGCCTGGCCGCCCTGTGGATCGTGCTGGCGGCGGCGCTCATCCCTGACGCGCAACCCGGAAGCGCATGGCGCGCGCTGTGGCGCGACGCCGGCCGCCACCGCTCCCCGAATGCCGGCTGGCCGGAATCGGCGATGGCCGGCGCGCTGGGCCTGCGCCTCGCCGGCCCCCGCGTCTACGGCGGCATCCTGGTCCCGGACGCCTGGATGGGCGACGGCCGCGCCGACGCGACGCCCGTCGACATCGACCGCGCGCTGACCCTTTATCGCGTCGCCTGCGCCTTGCAGACCGCCGCCATCGCCGCCCTGGCGCTCATGCTGCCAGGCTGAGTAGCCGGTCGATGTCCACATGCGCCTCCAGGTGCGCCGCCAGCCCGTCCAGCGCCGCCTCCACCGCCGCCGCGTGCCGATGCCCCGACGGCGCCGCGCCAAGCAGGCTCAGCCACGCCGCCCGCTGCCCGTCATCCTGGAACAGCCCGTGCACATAGGCGCCGGCCACCAGCCCATCCATCGACTGCGCCCCATCCGTCCGCCCATCGTCCAGGAACAGCAGCGGCCGCGCCGCGTCCGGGCCCGAGGTGCGCCCCATGTGCATCTCGAAGCCCGAGAACCCGGCGCCATCGGCGCTCCGCCCCCGCACCGGCGCCAGCCGTTTCTCCTGGGTCAGCACCGTCGCGACGTCCAGCAGCCCCAGCCCGTCGACCGTGCCCGCCGGGCCTTCGACGCCGTAGGGGTCCGCCACCGACCGCCCCAGCATCTGATACCCGCCGCACAGGCCCAGCACGCGTCCGCCGCGCCGCACATGGGCGGCCAGGTCGATGTCCCAGCCCGCCGCCCGGAACGCCGCCAGATCGGCGATCGTGCTTTTCGACCCCGGCAGCAGCACCAGGTCGCACGGGGGCAGCGGCGTGCCCGGGCGCAGCAGCACGAGTTCGACCCCCGCCTCCTGCGCCAGGGGGTCCAGATCGTCGAAATTGGCGATCATCGGCAGCAGCGGCACGACGATCCGCCGTCCGGCGCCGGTGGTCCGCGCCACCAGGTCCGCCGCGTCTTCGGCGGGCAGCATCGCCGCCCCCGCGAAGAACGGCACCAGCCCCAGGGCCGGCCACCCGGTCCGCCCCGCGATGAACGCCATGCCGTCTGCGAACAGGCTGGCGTCGCCGCGCATGCGGTTGACGATGAAGCCCCGGATCATCGCCGCATCGGCCGGGTCAAGCACCGCCTG
>JAYUCA010000279.1:0-3598 GCA_043740535.1 Rhodospirillales bacterium
CCGAACGCCGTCAGCGCGCCGTCCACCTCGGACGGGCTGGCCCCGTCCAGCAGCAGCCGCTCCGCCGCCTCGGTGCGCCGCGCCAGCATGCGGTTGCCGACGAAGCCGAAGCAGTTGCCCACCACGATGCCGACCTTGCTGAGCTTCTTGCCGATCGCCGAGGCGGTGGCGATCACCTCGGGGTCGGTATCCGTCCCGCGCACGACCTCCAGCAGCTTCATCACGTTGGCCGGGCTGAAGAAGTGCATGCCAAGCACGTCACCGGGCCGGCGGGTGACGGAGGCGATCGCATCGATGTCGAGATAGCTGGTGTTGGTTGCCAGCACCGCGCGCGGCTTGGCGATGCGGTCCAGGCTGCGGAAGACGTCCTGCTTGACGCCCATCTCCTCGAACACCGCCTCGATGATGATGTCGGCCTCGGAAAGGCCGTCCAGACCCACCTCCCCCTTGATGCGGGCGAACCGCGCCTCGGCCTCGGCCGCGGTGATGCTGCCGCGCTTGGCGCTGGTGGCATACAGTTCCTTGATGCGGGCCAGGCCGCGGTCCAGCGCCGCCTGCTCCATCTCGACCATCGTCACCGGGATGCCGGCGTTGGCGAAGCACATCGCGATGCCGCCGCCCATCGTGCCGGCGCCGATCACCCCGGCCTGGTGCACCGCCCGCGCCGTCGTGCCCGCCGGCAGCTTCGCCTTCTGCGCCTCCCGCTCGGCGAAGAAGGCGTAGCGCTGGGCCTTGCTCTCGTCGCCTGCCACGAGCCCCTCGAACAGCCGGCGCTCATTGGCGAGCCCTTCGTCGAAGGGCAGCGTGAGCGCGCCGCGGACGGCTTCGACGCACACCCGCGGCGCCTTTGCGCCCGATGCCTTCAGCAGCGGGGCGGCGACGCGGTCGATCAGGCCGGGATCGTCGCGCGCCGGCTGCAGCGCCTCGTCCCGGTCGCGCACCCGCCGGGTTTCGACCGGGCCGCGGCCCCATTCCGCCGCCGCATCCGGGTAGTCACCCTCCAGCACCGCATCGACCAGGCCGATCTTCAGCGCCTCCTCGGCGCCGATCGGGTTGCCGGTGACGATCATGTTCAGCGCCTTCTCGACGCCGACCACGCGCGGCAGCCGCTGCGTGCCGCCGCCGCCGGGCAGCAGGCCGAGCTTCACCTCCGGCAGGCCCAGCCGCGCGCCCTTCCACGCCACGCGCGCGTGGCAGCCCAGCGCCAGCTCCAGCCCGCCGCCCAGCGCCACGCCATGGATGGCGGCGATGACCGGGACCTTCAGCGCCTCGATGGCGAGGATGACGTCGCGCAGCGAGGGCTCGCGCGCCGGCTTGCCGAACTCGGTGATGTCGGCCCCGCCGCTGAAGGCCCGCGCCGTGCCGTACAGGATCACGGCCTTCGCCTCCGGGTTGACGGTCTTCAGCGCCAGGATCAGGCATTCCCGCAGCTTGTAGCCCAGCGCGTTGACCGGCGGGTTGTCCATCCCGATCAGGTCGATGTCGCCCCGGTGTTCCATCGTCACGATGCCAGCCATTTCCTAAACCTCCAGCCAATCCCGCCGCACGGCCGCGTCGGCGGCCAATCCGGCGGGTGTTCCTTCGAAAACGATGCGGCCATGCCCCATGACATACAGCCGTTGGCTGATGGCCAACGCAATGTCCAGCTTCTGTTCGACCAGCAGGATCGTCACCCCCCGGGCGGCGACCTGCTCCAGCAGGGTGCGGACGGTCTGCACCATCATCGGCGCCAGGCCCTCGGTGGGTTCATCGACCATCAGCAGCGCCGGGCAACCCATCAGGGTGCGGCAGATCGCCAGCATCTGCTGCTCGCCGCCGCTGAGCGCGCCGGCCGGCGCGTCCGCCCGTTCTTGCAGGCGGGGGAACAGCGCGTAGGCGTCGGCGATGCCGAAGGGGCCGCCGGGGCCTTTCTTCTCGCCCAGCACCAGGTTCTGCCGCGTCGTCAGGTCCGGGAAGATGGCCCGGTGCTCGTCGACGTAGCCCAGGCCGAGCCGCGCCACCTGGTGCGGCGCCAGCGCCCCGATCGGCCGCCCGTCGAAGCGGATTTCGCCCGTCCGCGTCACGGCGCCCATGATCGCCTTCAGCGTCGTGCTGCGCCCGGCGCCGTTGCGGCCCAGCAGGGCGACGATCTCGCCCTTGCCCACGCTCATGTCGACGCCGCGCAGCACCTGGCTTTTGCCGTACCAGGCCTCGAGGTTGCTGATCTCAAGCACAGAGCTGCTCCGCGACGGCGCCCAGATACGCCGTCTGAACCGCCCGGTCCGCCCGCACCGCATCCGGCAGGCCAGAGGCGATGACCCGGCCCTCGGCCAGCACCGATATCCGGTCGGCCAGTTCGAACACCACGCCCAGGTCGTGCTCGATCATCACCAGCGTGCGTCCTTCGGACACGCGGCGGATCAGGGTCACGGCGCGCTCGGTTTCCGCCCGGCTCATGCCCGCCGTGGGTTCGTCGAGCAGGATCGTGGTGGCGCCGCCGGCGATGGTCACGCCGATCTCCAGCGCGCGCTGCTCGGCGTAGGCGAGGCTGCCGGCCAGCACGCTGCGGCGGCGTTCGAGCCCGATCAGCGCCATCACCTCCTCGGCGCGGTGGCGCAGCGGGGCGTAGCCGTCCAGCATGCGCCAGAACGCGAAGCCGCAGCCATGCGCCCGCATCGCGCCGGCGCGCAGGTTCTCGAACACCGACAGCTTCGGGAACAGGCTCGTCACCTGGAAGCTGCGCGCCAGGCCGAGGTTGAAGATGCGGTCGGGCGGCATGCCGGTGATGTCCTGCCCGCCGAGCCGGACCTGGCCCTGGTCGGGTTGCAGCCGCCCGCTGATCAGGTGGAACAGCGTGCTTTTTCCCGCGCCGTTCGGGCCGATCACCGCGTGGCGCTCGCCGGGGGCCACGTCCAGATCGACGCCCTGGATGATCCGCGTCGGGCCGAAGGCCTTGTGCAGCCCCGTGACCACCAGCCCCGGACCGCTCATGTTGCGGCCTGCCAGGCGGCCCGCGCCTGCGGGGCCGTGCGATGCAGCCACGCGGCGCCCGCAACCAGCATCGCCGCCGCCAGCAGCCAGGGCCATGGCGTCGACGGATCGACGGCGAAGCCCAGCACCGGCCGCGGCGACGCGCCGTTGCGGACCGCCTGCAGCCGGAAAGCCAGCTCCGACACGCCTGCCACCCCCGCCAGCGCCAGCGCGAAACCTGGCAATGTCGCCAGGTAAGTCGGCCCCAGGCGCCCCATGCGCCCCGCCCGCAGCACCAGGCCGTGCGCCGCGAGGATGCCCGCGATGCCGCCCGGCGCCCACACCACCATCGCCACGAACAGCAGCCCGGAATAGAGCTGCCACGCGTCCGTCACGGTGCTGAGCGCCACCGACAGCAGGGTGATCAGCACCGCGCCCAGCACCGGCCCCCAGAAGATGCCGATGCCGCCGATGAACGTCATCAGCAGCACGGAACCCGACGCCTCGGACCCCATGTTCGTGCTGGTCGCGATCTCGTCGTTCAGTGCGACCAGGCCGCCCGCCATGCCCGCGAACAGGCCGCTGAGCGCGAACACCAGCAGCCGGATGCGGGCCGGGTCGTAACCCAGGAAGGCGACGCGCTCGGGGT
>JAYUCA010000280.1:0-3827 GCA_043740535.1 Rhodospirillales bacterium
GGTTTGGAGCGTCCACTGCCCTGTGCGTCGGCGACCACCTACTGGTCAGCGCCTTTGCCCAACTCGCCTCACTCCCACGCTGCCCTGATCTGGTCAGGCTGTTCGCGACTGCTATTTCCCAGATGGCATCTGCGCAGGCCGAAGAGTTCAATCCAACGCTTTGGCCAACCATGACCTGGCTGCGCTACGAGGCGTTGATTGCGGGCAAATCAGGCGCGATGGTCGTGCTGCCTGTTGCCGGAGCCGCGCTGCTCGCCGGGCTGCTGGAGCCTGACATCGCGGAGCTCACCCGTGCGGCACGGATGCTGGGAATGGCCTATCAGGCCGGCGACGATGTCCAGGACCTGTCTGCGGATCTCGCCTCAGGTTCGCTCAATGGCGTGATCGTGCGAGGCATTAACGCCGCTGGGCAGACCACGCGCGCACGGTGGCTTGATGTCCTGGCGCGGGGCCGGCTTGTCGGTCTCTCGGAAGGCGAGGCCATGGGCTCGGCCGCAACGCTGCAGTCGGAGACCGCGCTTACGCTGGATTGGAGCCTGGCTCTGCTGTCCGGCGCCTCCGCAGGGTTGCATGGGCAAACCAGCCCGCGTTGCAGCCCGATGATCTCAGTGATCGACCAGGCGGCCGAGGAACTTGCGAGACGCCTGGCGCCAAGCCGGGAGAGCCGCCATGCCGCGTGACGGCGAGGCGTTGCCGCACGGACAGCAGGCCGTGGTCATCGGCGCCGGTTTCGGTGGAATGGCCGCCGCCTTGCGCGCTCGTCGGCTCGGCTTCGCGGTAACCCTCGTCGACCGCATGCCGGCCCTTGGCGGGCGGGCCCGCGTGTTCCGGCAGGACGGGTTCACCTTCGATGCCGGCCCAACCGTCATCACAGCACCGCAACTGATCGAGGAGCTGTTCGCGCTTTTTGGCGAATGCATGGCCGACCATGTCACGATGCTGCCGGTCCGGCCCTGGTATCGGATTCTGTTCGCGGACGGCCGTCAGTTCGATTATGGGAGCTCGGCCGCTGAGATGCGGCTCGCCGTCGCCGCCTTCGCGCCCGCCGACCTCGACGGTTACGATCGGCTCATGGAACGATCGAGGGCGCTCTACGAGGTCGGGTTCGACCGCTTCGGCGCGCACTCGTTCCACACGCCCGGTTCAATGATGCGCGCGCTGCCTTCGCTGGTGCGGCTTGGCGGCTATCGCTCCGTTTCGGGACTCGTTCGTTCCTACCTGAAAGACGACGCCTTGCGCAGTGTCTTCAGCCTGCAGCCGCTGCTGGTCGGCGGCCATCCGTTCCGTACGCCAGCGATCTACGCGCTGATCCCGCATCTCGAACAGCGCTGGGGCGTCTGGTTCCCGCGTGGCGGAACGGGTGCGCTGGTGGCAGCACTGCAGGCCTTGATGCGACGCCATGGGATAACGGTGCAGTGCGGCCGCACTGCAACCCGCATCCTGGCTGGGCACGGACGGGCGTCGGGTGTCGAGTTCGAGGATGGCGGCGTGTTGCCGGCCGACGTCGTGATCGCCAACGCCGACGCTCCGCAGGTTCACGCCATCCTGGCCGAAGGCGCCGGACACCGGCCGTCGCGTATCGACCGAATGCAGTACTCGTTCGGGCTGTTCGTGATGTGCTTCGGCACGAACCGCTCCTGGTCCGAGGTCGCGCATCACACGATCGTCCTTGGCGAACGCTGGAAGGCCTTGCTGGACGAGATATTCGACGGCGGCACGGTGCCGCCCGATCCCAGCCTCTATCTCCATCGGCCTGCAGCGACGGACCCGAGCCTGCAGCCGCCGGGTCAGGACGGGTTCTACGTGCTTGCGCCGGTGCCGAACTTGCGGGCACCCATCGACTGGGCGCGCGCGGCGCCCTTGCTGCGCGATCGGGTGGTCGCTGCTCTCGAAGAGCGGGTCCTGCCCGGGCTGTCGCAGCATATCGTGACCGAGCGGATCATGACGCCTGTCGATTTCGCGAACGACTACTTGAGCCGCCACGGCGCCGGCTTCTCTGTCGCGCCGACGCTGCTGCAATCCGCCTGGCTCCGGTTCCACAACCGCGCGGCCCTGTCCGGCCTGTATCTTGTGGGCGCCGGAACGCACCCCGGCGCGGGCGTGCCGGGCGTGCTGACGTCTGCCAAGGTGGTCGAGAACCTGCTGCGCGCGGAGACCGTGCGGTGAGCGTTGCCGTCCTGGCCCGCTGCGGACGAAGCTTCCGCCTGGCAGGCCGTCTGCTTCCGGGCGACACGCTGCGGGACGCTGCCGCGCTGTACGCTTTCTGCCGCCTCGTCGATGATCTCGCCGACGAGACCACCGACCCGATCGCTGCGCGCCTGGAGCTGCAGGTCCTTCGCCGGGCCGTAATCGCCGGCGACCAAACTCACGGGCTCGCGCAACCGTTCCTTGCGCTTCAGGTGAGCCATGGCCTGAAGGCCCGGTCGGCGGCGACCCTGATCGACACCGTCATGAGGGATCTGAAACCGGTGCGGCTTGCCGACGAGGCGGCGCTGATGGACTACGCCTACGGCGCCGCGGGAACAGTCGGCGAAATGATGTTCGCGATCCTGGACGTTCGCATCGCGCAGGCCCGGCCGCACGCGATCGATCTCGGCATGGCGATGCAACTGACCAATATCGCCCGCGACGTGGTCGAAGATGCCGGTCGGGGGCGAATCTACCTGCCGGCGGCATGGCTGCCGCACGATGTGACGCCTGACAACCTCCCCTCTCGCGCGGAAGCCGTCTATCCGGCTGTGCGGCGGGTGCTGGAATGCGCCAACAGCCGCTATCGCAGCGGAGCGCGCGGCTTTGCGCATCTGCCGCCACGGGTGCGGCCGGCGATCAAGGCGGCATCCCGTCTCTATGAAGAGATCGGGTTGCGTATCCTGCGTGAGGGGCCCGCCTACCTGTCGGGCGGGCGGTGCGTCGTGCCGGCCGGCCGCAAGCTGGTCCTGCTTGCATCATGCCTGCTTGGGGCAGACCGTCCCGAGTCCCGAATCGCCCACGTCGCTTCCATCCCTGGCGTTCCGGGTGCCCGCGCATGACGCTGCCGGCTGCTTACGACGTCGCGATCATCGGCGCCGGGCTCGCCGGGCTTAGCCTCGCGGTAAGGTTGGCCGAACCGCCCTTCGCCGGGCTCCGCGTGCTGGTCCTGGAACCAAGGACGCTTTATCGCCGCGACCGCACATGGTCCTACTGGTCGATGCAACCGCATCCCTTCCAGACTGCGGTAGCGTCCACGTGGGATCGTTGGTCCATTTCGGTTCCGGACCGAACCGTAACCCGTGGCACGCCAGGCTTGCACTATGAATCGATCCCGGCGGACCGGCTCTACCAAGTGGCAATCGACCGGATCCACGCCGCGCCGCACATCACGCTGCGTCAGGGCGTTTCCGTCCACGCCGAGGAAAGCGTCGAAGGCGTGCAGCTTCGGTTCGCGGGCGAGACCGCCCGTGCTCGATTTGCCTTCGATACGCGGCCGCCCCCCAACCTTGGGGCGCACGGCCTAACCCAGATCTTCGCCGGGTGGGAGATCGAAACCCGGGACGCTGTCTTCGATCCTTCGACCGTCACGCTGATGGATTTCCGCTGTGCGCAGGAAGGTGCTGCCCACTTCACCTACGTCCTGCCGTCCACGACCAGGCGGGCGCTGGTGGAAGATACCTGGTTCGCGCCATGCGGCCTGCCACCGCCGGATCATCGGACCGCAATCCGTGACTACATGCGCGACCGCTATGGCGTGACCGCATTCGACATCGTGTTCAAGGAGCGTGGGGCGCTGCCGATGGACCCGGTCTTCCGGCCAACGTCGGGACGGTGGCTGCTGCCGATCGGCGCGGCCG
>JAYUCA010000281.1:0-1691 GCA_043740535.1 Rhodospirillales bacterium
GCTGCTGTCTCCGGCGCCGGCGCCGGCGGGGCGGCAATCTCGGCCGGGGCCGGCTTCGGTGGCGCAGGAAGCGGTTGCTCCCACGGCGCACGCTTCGACGGCACGGCCGCCGGCGCCGCCATCCGGGCTGGCGGGGCAGGGGCCGGAAGAGGCCCCAGAATCTGCAAGGTTGCGCCGCCGAAGCCCGCCAGCAGGAGCATGCCTGCCCAGAAGATACCCAGCCCACGCAAACTGAAAAGGCGGTGCGCGCCGCCTGCCGACATTTCCATCTTCCCCCAACACGACCCGGCCACGCAACGCAACGCTAGGGCGGCAGAACGAAGCGTTACCTGCGTCGTGGCGGAGCCCATGCGTTAAGCGGCGGATGACGCTGCGCTGTCCCGCCCTACGCCCTAACGCGACGCGCGGCGCTGCTGCGCCATCGACTGCAACACCGCCACCGCCTGCTTCAACTGGAAGTCCGTCTCGGGCTTCGTCGCGTCGAACGTCGGGAACCCCTCGGGCGGCAGCTTCGGAATGTCGCGCGCCACCGGCGGCAGGTCCGTCCGCGGCGCGGCCCCGGCTGCGGGCGGCGTGCCGCCCTGGTTCCGCAACGCGCCGCGCAGGTCCGCCTCGCGCTCCGGCCCGAACCGCGGCTGCTCGGTGCGCGACGCCGCGACCTCGATATCCGGTGCGATCCCCAGGCCCTGGATGCTGCGCCCGGACGGCGTGTAGTAGCGCGCCGTGGTCAGCCGCATCGCGCCGTTGCCGGGCAGCGGCATCACGGTCTGCACCGACCCCTTGCCGAAGCTGCGCGTGCCCAGGACCACCGCCCGGTGATGGTCCTGCAGCGCGCCGGCCACGATCTCGCTGGCCGAGGCCGAGCCCCCGTTGATGAGCACGACCACCGGCAGTCCGCTCGTGATATCCCCGTGCTTGGCGAACCAGCGCTGGCTCTCCTCGGCATGGCGCGCCCGCGTCGACACGATCTCCCCTTCCGGCAGCAGGTCGTCGCTGACGGCCACCGCCTGGTCCAGCAGGCCGCCCGGGTTGTTCCGCAGGTCCAGCACGATGCCCTTCAGGTTGGCGCCGCCCTTGGCCTTCAGGTCGGTGAAGGCCTTGCGCAGGCCCTCGTCGGTCTTCTCGGTGAAGCTCGACAGCCGGATGTAGCCGATGTCCGGCCCTTCCAGCCGCGACTTCACGACCTGGATGCGGATCACCTCGCGGTTCATCGACAGCTCGACCGGGGTGTTCACGCCCTCCCGCTTGATCGTCAGCTTGATCGGGCTGCCGGGGGTGCCGCGCATCTTGTCGACGGCCTCGTTCAAGGTCAGGCCCTGCACCGTCTGCCCGTCCAGCATCGTGATCAGGTCCCCGGCCTTCACGCCGGCCCGCGCCGCCGGCGTGTCGTCGATCGGGCTCACCACCTTGATCACCCCGTTCTCGCTGGTGACCTCCAGCCCCAGGCCGCCGAACTCGCCGCGGGTCTGCACCTGCATGTCGCGGAAGCTTTTGGCGTTCATGTAGCTGCTATGCGGATCGAGCCCGGTCAGCATGCCGTTGATCGCGTTCTCGATCAGCTCCCGGTCGTTGACCGGCTCCACATACTCGGCGCGGATGCGTTCCACCACGTCGCCGAACAGCGTCAGCATGCGGTAGGTCTCGGCCCGGCTGCCATCCTGGGCGCGCGCATAGGCGATGGGCCAGCCGAT
>JAYUCA010000282.1:0-1581 GCA_043740535.1 Rhodospirillales bacterium
CGCATAGGCGCCCGCCACATCGCCTACGGTCAGCACCACATCGCCGATCCGGCCGGCAACGCTGGTGACGACCGCGCTGCCGCCGGTGGCGAGCGGGGCCTTGTAGGCGACAGACGGCCCGCCGGCCGTGCCGGGCACCGCCACCACAGTGCGCGCAGAGGCAGTCATTCCGCCCGGGAGGTCCGGCAGATTGAGCAGTTCGGTCATGCGGACTTCCCTATGGGGTGATGATCGGCACAGCGCCGATGTTGATTGCCGCGCCCGCGATCGTCAGATAGGAGCCGACAGGCGATAGCGCCGATCCCTGATCGACGACCGGCAGCGAGAACACGAACACGACGGTATCGTTGGACGACAGGTGCAATCGGAACCCGATTTGCGCGGTGGTTCCGGGCGTGCCGCCGCTGATCTTCACGGACGCCAGTGTCGTCCCGACGATCGATGCCGGCGTTACCGACAGGGACGCATCAGCCGATCGGAACATATCCACGCTTGTGAGCGTAAACCCGCCGTCCGCAAGCCATGCGGTGCAATCGACCGTGTAGTCGAGCACGTCCTGCACGTCGTGCTGTGGGAACGCTGGCAGCGCCGCGCCGGGGTTCACGGGCAGCGTGATCGTGCGGAGGGGCACTTACGAGTATTCCCACACCAGAAGCCGCCCAGCGCCGCCCGCGATGGAGTTGTGCGCGCCGCCGCCATTTGCCGATGTCGCACCGGACGAACCCGCGCCGAACCCTGACGGTGAATGACCGTCCTGGTTGGTGCCGCTGTCGCCGGCGCCTTGCCCGAGGAACGAATTGCCGCCCGCGCCGGACTTGGCGATGCTGCCGCCGCCGACCGAGAAGCCGTCCTGACCCTCTTGCCCAAGTTGGCTATGCAGCGTCAGGCCAGCCGAGATCGAGACAGCGCCCGAAGGCGTGGGTCCGGCCCCGCTCAACGTGTAGTTGGCCGACGTCGTGCCGACTCCCTGGCCGCCCCCTGGCCCGCCAGGCACGATGACGAGCGTGCTGCCGAACGTTGTCGCGCCCCCAGCGCCGCCGTCATTCGCGCCAAGCGCCACAGCGCCGCCTGAGCCGACTGAGAGTGCCACGGTCGCGCTGGGCAGCGCCATGCGAACCTTCGCATATGCGCCGCCGCACCCGCCGCCGCCGGCCGCGAAATAACTGGTCAGAGCCGCATAGCAGCCACCGCCGGCCCCGCCCCCGGCTTGCGCCTCGACCACGATGGTCTTGGTGCCCGGCGTGGCCGTGTAGAGCGTGTCTCCGGGGTTGAACCCCTTTACGCTGATCAGCCGTCCGGACGTGATCCCCAGGCCCGTCGCCCCCGCGTCCAGGTTCGGGCAGGCCGGATGCACCGCGATCATGCCGGACGTGATCGCCGTCGTGCCGTTCGCCACCGTCACGACGGCCAGCGGAACCCACCCCGCCGTCACCGCGGGCGTCGCCTGGCTTCCCGTTGCGGCAGGCGTGCCGCTCACCACTTGAATCGTCGCGCGCTGGATGCGCTGCGTATAGCTCGGCGTGCCTGAGTTGCCGGGGCCGTTGAACGCCAGCGCCGGGTTCGCCGAGTTGTAGAACGGCA
>JAYUCA010000283.1:0-5049 GCA_043740535.1 Rhodospirillales bacterium
AGCGGCAGCGCCAGCATCCGCTCGGCGATCGCCTGGAAATGCGGCGGATAGGCGACGGGCGCGATGTCCGCCACGACCAGCCGGGACACGCGGCCAGGCCAGGACAGCGCCATCTGCATCGCCGTCTTGCCGCCCATCGAGTGCCCGATGACCGCGGCGGCGGCGATGCCCGCGTCGTCCAGCGTCTCGACCACGTCGGCCGCCATCGTGGCGTAATCGACCGCGGCGCCGTGCGGGCTCGATCCGTGGTTGCGCAGGTCCATCGCCAGCACCGGGCGGGTTTCGGCGAGGCGTCGCTGGATGCGGCCCCAGTTGCTGGCCGCGCCGAACAGCCCGTGCAGCAGGATGACGGGCGCGCCGCCCGGCTCGCCCATCCGAACCGTCCGCAGGATCATGCGCGCACACGCCCGGCGCGGGCGTCGCTCATGCGACGGGGCCGATCAGGGACGCATACAGCGCCGGGTCCGTGGCGCCCTCGGTGCTGAACAGCAGCACCCGGCTGGCGGCGTCCAGGCCCAGCGCCGCGCGGGCGGCCGGGTCGGCGGCGGCAAGCAGCAGCCCGGCCAGTCCGGCCGCGCCGGATTCGCCCGATACGATCCCCGACCCGGCCAGCAGCCGCATGGCGTCGATCGCCGCCGCGTCCGGGATCGACAGGAACGCCGATGCGGCGCGGTCCAGCTCCTGCCAGGCGATCAGGCTCGGTTCGCCGCAGGCCAGGCCGGCCATGATGGTGTCCAGCGCGCCGCCCACCGCCACGGACTGGCCCGCCGCGGCGCTGGCCAGCAGGCAGGCGGCCTGGTCCGGCTCGACCACGACCAGCCGCGGCGGCGGCTGCAGCCGGGTGCGCATCTGCACCGACACGGCGGCCGCCACGCCGCCCACCCCGGCCTGGATCAGCACATGCGTCGGGGGCGCCGGGATCTGGTCCAGCGCCTCGTCCGCCATCAGCCGGTAGCCCTGCATCACCTCCCGCGGGGTTTCGGTGTAGCCCGGCCAGGAAGTGTCGGAGACGACGACCCAGCCCTGCTGCGCAGCCACGCCGGCGGCCTCGCGCACCGCATCGTCGTAGGCGCCCGGCACGACCCGCATCTCTGCGCCATACGCGGCGATGGCGTCCACCCGGGCCGCGCTGACCGTCTGGTGCACGAAGATCACGCAGCGGCAGCCGAAGCGCCGCGCGCCCCAGGCGACGCTGCGGCCGTGGTTGCCGTCGGTCGCGCAGCAGACCGTGACGGCGGCCGCAGCGTCCCCGTATCGGCCCGACAGCAGGTCCTCCGTGCTGACCGACACGGCGACGTTGCGGCGCGACAACTCCGCGCGCAGCACGCCCAGCACCGCATAGGCGCCGCCCAGCGCCTTGAAGCTGCCCAGGCCGAAGCGCCCGGCCTCGTCCTTGATGTGCACCGAGGCCACGCCCGCCTGCCGGGCCACGCCTGGCAGCTCCGGCAGCGGCGTGGGCGCATAGCCGGGCCAGGACGTGATCTCGGCCCGGGCGCGGCGGAACCCGGCGCTGTTCAGCACCACCAGGCCCGGTGATCCGTGGCGCGGGTTGGGCAGGACGCGAAAGGGCTGGTCGAAGGGCATGACGGGCAGATTTGCGCGGCGCGAACGCCAGGGATAGTCCTTCTGCCGCAAACGACGGCGAAGGGCAGCCATGCATATCACCATCCTGGGCGCCAACGGTTTCCTGGGCCGCAAGGTGGCGCAGCGGCTGGCAGCCGACGGGACGCTGGGCGGCGCAACCGTCAGCAGCCTGACGCTGTTCGACCTCGTGCCGCCGCCTGCGCCCGATGCGCCCTTCCCGGTGCGAAGCCTGGGCGGCGACCTGACGGTGCTGCCCGTCGCCGCCATCCCCCCGCAGACCGACGTCGTGTTCCACCTGGCCGCCGTCGTCAGCGCGGCGGCCGAGGCGGACTACGAGCTGGGGCGCAGCGTCAACGTGCGGGGCGCCGACGCCGTGATCGACGCGTGCCGCGGCCTGCCGAAACCGCCCCGGGTGGTGTTCACCAGCTCCGTGGCGAGCTTCGGCGGCGGCCAGGGCGCGGTGCTGGGCGACGACGCGCGCCAGGTCCCGACAAACTCCTATGGCGCGCAGAAGGCGGCGGCCGAGCTGTTCCTGTCCGACGCCACCCGTCGACGGTTCATGGACGCGGTGATCATCCGCCTGCCGACCGTCGTCATCCGCCCCGGGCGGCCGAACAAGGCCGCCAGCAGCTTCGTCAGCGGCATCCTGCGGGAGCCGCTGCTGGGCCTGCCGGCGGAGCTGCCGGTGCCGGACGACTTCGCCGTGTGGATCTGCAGCCCGCGCCGCGCCCTCGACTGGCTGCTGCACGCCGCCAGCATGGACACGGGCGCCATGGGGATCGACCGCGGGATCAACCCGCCGGGCATGAGCGTCAGCGTCGGCGCCATGCTGGCCGCGATGGACCGCGTGCGCCCCGGCGCATCCAGCCTGGTGCGCCGCGTGCCGGACGCCGCGATCGCCGATATCGTGGGCGGCTGGCCGGCCGCTTTCGCGCCCCGCCGCGCGCAGTCGCTGGGGTTCAGCGCGCACGAGACGCTGGATGCCGTCGTCGGGGCCTTCATCGAGGACGACCTGGAGGCGACACGGGCAGACCGCGCCGTGACATGACCGTCGCCTTACATTTAATTCACGCAATCTTACTATACATGGATTGATCCCCGCGCCATCGGGCCGCATGAATGGCCGCAGCGCCCCCCGCACTCCGTTTCTCACTGGCCCAACCCCATGCCGCGTCCGATGCCCCTGCGCAGTAACCCCGTCGCGTGGTACGCGATGGCGACGTATGCGCGGCGGCCCTTCGCCGAGGCGGTGGCCCACGCCCCGCAGGCGCTGCGCGCGCTGGTCCGCGCCGACGAAATCTGGCTGGTCGTGCTCGCGGCCGTCGTCGGCATCGCCTCCGGGCTGATCGTCGTGACGATGGGCGAGGTGACGGAGCGGATGCACCGGTTGCTGTTCGACCTCGGCTCCGGCGAGTTCCTGTCGGCGATGGCGTCCGTCAACTGGCAGCGCGCCCTGGCGGTGCCGTGCATCGGCGGCCTGGTGCTGGGCGCATCGACCTGGGCGCTGGCGCGCTGGCGGCCGAACCGGGTGATCGACCCGATCGAGGCCAACGCGCTGTTCGGCGGCAGGCTGTCCCTGAAGGACAGCCTGGTGCTGGTCGCACAGACCATGTGGTCGAACGGCGTCGGCGCGTCGGTGGGGCTGGAGGCAGGCTACACCCAGATCGGCTCGGCGCTGGCGTCGCGGCTTGGGTTCGCGTTCCGGCTGCGCCGCAACGACCTGCGGCTGCTGGTGGGCTGCGGCGCGGCGGGGGCCATCGCCGCGGCGTTCAACGCGCCGCTGACGGGCGCGTTCTACGCGTTTGAGCTGGTGATCGGCACGTATTCGTTGGCCACTCTGGCCCCGGTCGTGATGTCGGCGGTCTGCGCCGTGTCGGTCATGCGCATCCTGGTCGGCGGCAGCCAGTTCGACATCCGCGTGCCCACCTCGATCGAGGCCATCGACTACGTGCCCATCCTGGCGCTGGGCATGCTGTGCGCTCTGGGCGGCATCGTCATCATGCGCGGCGTGACCTTGGTGGAGGAACTGTTCCGCCGCAGCGGCGCGCCCACCTGGTTGCGCCCGGCCATCGGCGGCCTCGCCGTCGGCGCGATGGCGCTGGTGACGCCCGCCGTGCTGTCGTCCGGGCACAGCGCGATGCGGGTCGCGCTGGATGCGCCCTACACGATGACGCACATCACGATCCTGATCGTGCTGAAGTCCGTCGCCTCGGCCATCAGCATCGGCTCCGGCTTCCGCGGCGGGCTGTTCTTCGCGTCGTTGTTCCTGGGCGCGCTGGTGGGCAAGCTGTTCGCGGGCGTGCTGGGCCTGTTCACCGTCGTGCAGGCGCTGCCGGCGGTGGTGTGCGCGCTGGTGGGCATGAGCGCCCTGGCCACCGCCGTGGTGGGCGGCCCGCTGACGATGGCGCTGCTGGCGCTGGAAAGCACGGGGTCGTTGCCCATGACGGTCGCGGTGCTGACGGCCAGCGTCGTCAGCGCGATCACGGTGCGCCGCACGTTTGGCTACAGCTTTGCCACCTGGCGCTTCCACCTGCGCGGCGAGGCGATCCGCAGCGCGGTCGACGTGGGCTGGATGCGCAACCTGACGGTCGGCCGGATGATGCGGCGAGAATTCCGCAAGGTGCCGATCGACATGTCGCTGGAGACGTTCCGCCGCAGCTTCGCGCTCGGCAGCGTGGCGCGCGTGGTCGCGGTGGACCAGGCGGAGCGCTACGCCGGCATCCTGGCGACGTCCGAGGCCCATGCCGCACCCGAGGAGGCGGTGTCGCTGGCCGACGTCGTGCACCACCGCAAGACGGTGCTGCTGCCGCAGATGAGCATCAAGGAGGCGGTCCAGATGTTCGAAGTCGCGGAAAGCGACGAGCTGGCGGTGGTGGACGGCGCGGAGACGATGCGGGTGATCGGCGTGCTGACCGAGCAGTACGCGCTGCGGCGCTACAGCGAGGAGCTGGAGAAGCGCAGGCGGGAGCTGTCGGGGGAGTAATGAGCGGGCGTAGGGCGTAGGGCGGAAGAGCGCAGCGTCATCCGCCTCTTTCCCCGGGCCCAAGACGCGCGACGTGTGCACTCTCGTAGGGCGGAAGAGCGCAGCGTCATCCGCCTCTTTCCCCAGGCCCAAGACGCCCGATGTGCGCACCCTCGTAGGGCGGAAGAGCGCAGCGTCATCCGCCTCTTTCCCCGGGCCCAAGACGCCCGACGTGCGCACCCTCGTAGCGCGGAAGAGCGCAGCGTCATCCGCCATTTGCGACCTCAGATCTGCCGGAGGATGACCGGGTCGGTGATCTTGTCGTCGTGCACCAGCAGCGCCGCTTTCGACAGGATCAGCGAGAGGGCCGTGTCGCCGGCGAAGGGCAGCGGGATCGTCGGCTGCGGCGAGTTCTTCAGCACGATGCAGACGTGCTGCCGCGTGGCCGCGATCTGCACCGCGGCCGAGCCGAGATGGATGCGATACAAATGCCGCGTGCCCTG
>JAYUCA010000284.1:0-9035 GCA_043740535.1 Rhodospirillales bacterium
GATCATGAGCGCCGAAAGCAGCGCTTCCTGGCCGGGCTGCGTCTCGGCGCCGCCGGCCAGCGCCTCGGCCATCGCGTCGGCAAGGCGGCGCACACGGGCCGGAAGGGCGACGCAGGGCTGCTGGAAGAAGCCAGGTGCGCCGCTGGCCGTCCAGTTGGGGCGGAACCGGGCGAGCCAGTCCGGCTCGATATACAGTGCCAGGATGATCGTGCGCGGCCGGGCCGGGTCATGCGCGTAGTGGTGCGGCTCCCACGCATTGATCAACACCGCATCATTGCGGGTAAGCGGAACAAGGCGGTCGCGCACCATGAACTGCGTGTCGGCGCCCTCGGCCTTGATCAGAACGTGGCAGTGTGGGTGGGCATGGCGCACCAATGGCGCATCCATGTCCAGCAGGGCGACGCGCCCGAACGCGCCATGGGCGATGCGGAGTGCGTCGGACATGCGGCTATCCGGCTGCGATTTGGCTCTGTGGCTGGCTCAGCGGCATCTGCGTCCTCCTGTGCCATCGTTGGGGCTGTTCATCGGTATTCCAGTTGGAGCCAGCATTGCAAGCAGCGAAGCCGTTCGTTCGAGATCAAACTGAGCGACCAGTTTCGCGTCGTCACTCCAGAAGGCCAAGCGGACATTCATCGCGTCGGTTAGGTACGGATCAGCCTTGCGTCATCCAGTCGGCCCGCCCGACGAACTCGCGGCCCGAGGCGATCATGGTGCCCCAGGTCGCGACATCGGGGCTGACGCCCAGGCCCCAGCCAACATGGCGTAGGCGAAGATGAACGTCCCTTGCACCAGCACCGGCGAGACCAGGTCCCGCAGCACGTGGCGCACCATGATTAGCGGGGTGGAAACGCCCAGCGCGCGGGCCGCCTCGACGTAAGGCAGCGCGCGGATCACCGGTCGGCACTCCGCAAGGGGCGGTGATTTCACCGCTGCTGGCAAACGTCCACCTGCGCTACGTCTACGACCTGTGGGTGCAACGATGGCGCAAGCGCGATGCCCGCGGGGAGATGATCGTGGTCCGCTATGCGGACGACACCATCGTCGGTTTCCAGTTCGAGGACGACGCGCGCAGGTTCCTCGATGATCTCGGCAAACGGCTCACGTCAAACACCCAAGGCAAGAGCCGGGTGCGTCAGCAGCGCACGCTCGGATCTGTGCGGGGGGCGCGGGGTGGCCCGCGTCCCTACCGCGACTGCCGGGATCGGGGTAGGCCTGCCGGAAGCAGGCTGCTAAACCGCTGCCGTGGGACGTGAGGGATGAGCATGACGCCAACGGATATCGCGCGGGTCGAAACCTATCTGCGCCGCACGCTGGGCAATCCGCGGATCGGGATCGCCGCGCCGAAGCGCAAGGGGGCGACCGTGGAGGTCACGCTCGACGGCGAATTCATCGGCACGCTGCACCGCGACGAGGATGACGGCGAAGTGTCTTACGCGCTGCACGTGACGATCCTCGAGGAAGACCTGCCGCCGCCGCCGAAGAAATAGCGCCCCGCCGTCAGCCGGGCGCCCCCCAGCCGATCTCGGCCAGGATCTCCTCGGTATGCTGGCCAGCCGCGGGCAGGTCGTGGCGCTGCGCCAGCCGTTCTCCGTCCATCGACAGCGGCAGCGCCGGCAGGTTGATCGTGCGGCCGTCCTCCAGCTTGAGCGGCACGAGGCCGCCCGATGCGTTCAGATGCGGGTCGAGGAACAGATCGGCCGGCCGGGCGATCGGCGCGAAGGGCAGGCCCAGCGCCTCGCAGCGTTCCATCAGCGCAGCCTTGCCGTAGGCGCCCAGCGCCGCGATGACGATCGGCAGCACCCGTTCCCGCGACGCGACGCGCTGCGCCTGGGTAACCAGGCCAGGGTCGGCCAGCAGCGCGCCCAGGCCGAAGCTGGTGCAGAACAGCCGCCATTGCGTGTCCGTCACCACGCCTACGAACACCTGGCCGCCGTCCGACGTGGCGAAGATGTCGTAGATAGGCCAGGCCGGGCGGCGCACGCCCATCGGCGGCGGCTCCTGCCCCGAGATCACGGCCTGCGCCATGTGCTGCGCCACCAGCACCGCGTTCGTCTCGAACAGCCCGGCCTGCACGTGCTTGCCGACCCCGGTGCGGTGCCGCTCTTCCACCGCGGCCAGGATGCCCAGCGCCGCGAAGGCGCCGCCCAAAATGTCGTTGATGCTCGACCCGGCCCGCATCGGCTTGCCCGGCAGTCCCGTCATGTAGGCCAGCCCGCCCATCATCTGCACCACCTCGTCCAACGCCACGCGCTTGTCATACGGCCCCGGCAGGAAGCCCTTGCAGCTGCAGTAGATCAATCGGGGGTTCTCCGCGCGCAGCGTCGCGTAGGACAGGCCGAGCGCGTCCAGCGCGCCAGGGCGGAAGTTCTCGATCAGCACGTCCGCGCCGGCGACCAGGCGGCGGGCGGCCTGCAGGCCCTGCCCGGATTTCAAGTCCAGCAGAATGCTGCGCTTGTTGCGGTTGCTCATCGCGAAGAAGCCGGCCCCGGCGCCCTGCAGTCGACGGGTGTTGTCGCCGGACGGCTTGCCGTCCTCGCCCAGCGGCTCGACCTTGATCACGTCTGCGCCCAGATCCGCCAGCGCCAGCCCGCAAGACGGCCCCATGACCATATGGGTGAACTCGACGACGCGCAGCCCCTGCAGCGGCGCCTGGCTCATGCCGCCGCTTTGAACGTGCGCGGTATGCCGGACCGCGCGAGGCCGCCATGCCGGGGCTCGTCCGGCAGGCCTTCGGCCAGCAGGGCGCGGGCCTCCAGCAGACGGTCCAGGTCGATGCCGGTGTGCATGCCCATGCTTTCCAGCATGAACACCAGGTCTTCCGTCACGATGTTGCCGCTGGCGCCCGGCGCATAGGGGCAGCCGCCAAGGCCGGCGAGGCTCGAATCGAAGCTGCGGATGCCCTCGTCCAGCCCGGCGAGCGCGTTGGCGAGACCGAGGCCGGTCGTGTCGTGCAGGTGCAGCCCCTCCAGCCTGCCGCCCACCGCGGCCCGCACCGCGCGGACCATGCTGCGGATCTGCGCCGGATGCGCGTAGCCGACCGTGTCCGCCAGCGCCACCAGGTCCGCGCCGCGCTCGACCAGCGCGGCCGCGACCTCCACCACCCGGCGTTCCGGCACCAGGCCGTCGATCGAGCAGCCGAACGCCGTGCTCAGCGCGCCCTCGACCTCCAGCTGCACGCCGCTCTGCCGCACCCAGTCCGTGATGCGGCCCACTTCGGCGATGGCCTCGTCCGTGCTGCGGTTCGTGTTCGCGCGGCTGTGCCCCTCGCTGACCGACACGGGAATGGAGATCCGCCGCGCGCCGGCCTCGGCGGCCAGCTGGGCGCCCTTCAGGTTCGGCGCCAACGCCACGATCAGCGCCGGCAGGTTCCGCACGGCGCGCACGACCTCGGCCGTGTCCGCCATCTGCGGGATCACGCGGGCGGGCACGAAGCTGCCGACCTCGATCTCTGGCACGCCGGCGGCGGCGATCATCCCGATCCAGCGGATCTTGATGGCCGTCTGCATCCGGCTGTGCGCCATCTGCAGGCCGTCGCGCGGACCCACTTCGCACACGATCACTCGATCATTCATGGCAACCTCCCTATCTGGCCAGCCTGCGTCCAGTCATTCCGGCGTGCAAGCCTCTCGGTTCCGTTATCACGGACTTCGGCCGGGCTGCTTACAGGCCGCACGATTTCCGCCTATCTACGTTGAAACCGCCCGAGGTACATCGATGCGCCGTGTCGCCGCCGTTGCCGGGGCTTTGCTGCCTGTCCTGTTCGCGGGGCCAGCGTTGGCCCAGCCGGGTCCGGGCGGCCCGCCGGCGGTGGGCGTGGCCCAGGCGTCCCGCCGTGCGGTGACCGAGATCAGCGAGTTCGTCGGCCGCATCCAGTCGGTCAATCGGGTCGATCTGGTGGCCCGGGTGACGGCGTTCATGCTGCAACGCCAGTTCACCGAGGGTGCGGAGGTCCACGCCGGGGACGTGCTGTACCGGCTCGAGCGTGCGCCCTTCGAGGCGACGGTCGGCGCCCAGGCCGCCGCGGTCGCGCAGGCCGAGGCGCTGCTGGTGGGCAACAACCTGACGCTGAACCGGGCGTCCGCGCTGCTGAACGGGCCGGCCGGCCAGCAAAGCAGCGTCGATGCGGCGCTGGCCGCCGCCCGCAGCCAGGCGGCGCAGGTGGCCGGCGCGCAGGCGCAGCTCCGGCTGTCGCAGGTGAACCTCGACTACACCATCATCAAGGCGCCCATCGACGGCAAGATCGGCCGCACGTCCGTCACCGAGGGCAACGTGGTCAGCGCCAACAGCGGCGTGCTGGCGACGATTGTCAGCCAGGACCCGATGTATGTGCTGTTCCCTGTGTCCGTGCGCGCCGCGCTGGACCTGCGGGACCGCTACGCCGCCAACGGCGGCTTCGGCGCCGTGACGATCAAGCTGCGCCTGCCGAACGGCAAATCCTATGAACAGAGCGGCCAGCTGGAGTACATCGACCCTTCGGTTGCGGCCAACACCGACACGGTGACGTTCAGGGCGACCGTTCCCAACCCGCTGCGCGGCAACGTGAAGGCCGCCGACCCCGGCAGCCGGGAGCTGAGCGACGGCGAGTTCGTCACTGTCCTGCTGCAGGGCGTGGAGCCGATCCAGGCGCTGGGCATCCCGCGCGCCGCGATCCTGTCGGACCAGCAGGGCAGCTATGTCTGGGTGGTGGGCGACGGCAACAAGGTGGAGCAGCGGCGGGTCCAGCTCGGCCAGAGCACGCCGGAAACAGCGGTGATCGCCTCTGGACTGAAAGAGGGCGAGACGGTCGTCGTCGACGGCGTGCAGCGCGCACGCCCGGGCATCGTCGTGGCCCCGGCCCCGGCGGGTGCTGCGCCAACCATGCCGCCGCAGGCGCCGCGGACCTGACCCGATGATCTCCGGGGTCTTCGTCGATCGGCCGCGGCTCGCGGTCGTCATCGCCATCATCATGACGATCGCCGGCGCGCTGGCGATGCTGCGCATCCCGGTGGCGCAGTTCCCCGACATCGTGCCGCCGCAGGTCCAGGTGACGACGCGCTATCCCGGCGCCTCGGCCTCGGTGGTGGAGGCGACGGTGGCGCAGCCGCTGGAGGCGCAGGTCAACGGCGCAGACCAGATGCTGTATATGAAGTCGAACTCGGCCAATGACGGCAGCTATGGGCTGACGGTGTCGTTCGCGCTCGGCTCCAACCCCGACATCAACACCGTCAACGTCAACAACCGGGTGCAGGCGGCGCTGTCGCGGCTGCCGGCCGAGGTGCAGCGCCAGGGCGTCACGGTAGCGAAGCGGTCCTCGGCGATCCTGGAGTTCCTCGCGTTCTCCAGCGAGGGCGCCAAGCAGAATCCGCTGTTCATATCCAACTACGTGACGATCAACGTGCTGGACCGGCTGAGCCGGGTCAGCGGGGTGGGCCAGGCTTCGCTGTTCGGGGCGCTGGACTACTCGATGCGCATCTGGTTCGACACCAACCGGCTGATCAGCCTCAATCTGGCGCCCAGCGACATCATCCTGGCGATCCAGCAGCAGAACGTGCAGGCGCCGGTGGGGCGGGTGGGCGCGCGCCCGACCAGCGACGACACGCAGTTCCAGATCAACCTGCAGACCAAGGGGCGGCTGACGACGGCCGAGGAGTTCGGCCAGATCCTGGTGCGGGCGAACCCCGATGGCTCGGTGCTGAGGGTGAAGGATGTCGCGAGGGTCGAGCTGGGGGCGGCCACGCAGGACAGCGAGAGCCGGCTGAACGGCAACCCGGCCGTCACCATGGGCATATACCTCGCGCCAGGCGCCAACGCGGTGCAGACCAGCAAGCGGGTGCAGGACGCGCTGAACGAATTGGGCACGCGCTTCCCCGAGGGGCTGAAGTCGACGGTGTTCTACAACAGCTCCACCTTCGTGTCGGACACGATCGACGAGGTGATCAAGACGCTGGCCGAAGCCTTCGTGCTGGTCGTGATCGTGGTGTACCTGTTCCTGGGCAGCCTGCGCGCGACGCTGATCCCCACCATCGCGGTGCCGGTCAGTCTGATCGCGACCTTCGCCGTGCTGCTTTCGATCGGGTATTCCGCCAACACGGTTTCGCTGCTGGCGCTGGTGCTGGCGATCGGCATCGTGGTCGATGACGCCATCGTCGTGGTCGAGAACGTCGAGCGGGTGATGGAGGAAGAGCCGGAGCTGACGCCCAGCCAGGCGACGAAGAAGGCGATGGGGCAGATCACCGCGCCGATCATCGCCATCACGCTGGTGCTGCTTTCGGTGTTCGTGCCGATCGGGTTCATCCCGGGTATTTCCGGCACGCTGTTCCGGCAGTTCGCGGTGACGATCTCGGTGGCGATGCTGATCTCGGCCATCAACGCGCTGACGTTGTCGCCGGCGCTGTGCGCGGTGTTCCTGCGTCACACCGGGCCCAAGCGCGGCATCATGGGCCGGATCATGCGCGGCATCGACCACGTGCGGGACGGCTATGCCCGCCTTGTGGCGCGGCTGGTGCGGGTGGCGGCGTTCGCGCTGGTGCTGGTCGTCCTGCTGGGCGGCGGCATCTACGGCATGGGATTGATCACGCCGACCGGGTTCCTGCCGGAAGAAGACCAGGGCGCCTTCTTCGTCGCCGTGCAGTTGCCCGACGGCGCCAGCGTCACGAGGACGCGCGGCGTGGTGGAGCGGGTGGAGGCGGTGGCGAAGTCCATCCCGCAGATCCAGAACGTGCTGGCGATCGTCGGCTTCTCGTTGCTGGATGGCGGCAACCAGTCGAACGCGGCCTTCGTCGTGGTTCGCATGAAGCCCTTCGCCGACCGGACGGCGGCTGCGGACAAGGTGCAGGTGCTGATCGGGCGGATGTTCGGCGGCGTGCAGGCGATCCGCTCGGCGGTGATCTTCCCGTTCAACCTGCCGCCCATCATCGGCCTGTCGACCGGCGGCGGCTTCGAATACCAGCTCCAGAACCTGGAGGGGCGGGAGCCCGCCGAGATGGGCGGGGTGCTGAACGGCCTGCTGGCCGCGGCCAACCAGGACCCGAAGCTGGCGCGCGTGTTCAGCACCTTCAGCGCCACGACGCCCAGCATCTATCTGGATATCGACCGCGACAAGGCGCAGGCGCTCGGCCTGTCGGTCAGCGACGTGTTCACCGCGCTGCAGGCGACGTTGGGCGGCATCTACATCAACGACTTCAACCTGTTCGGCCGCACCTGGCAGGTGAACCTGCAGGGCGACGCCGCGGACCGGACCGACATCCCGGCGATCTGGCGCATCTATATCCGCAACAAGACGGGCACGATGGTGCCGCTGCGCAGCATCGCCGACGCCCGCATCGTGCTGGGGCCGCAGACGATCGGCCGCTACAACAACTACCGGTCCATCACCGTCAACGGCACGCCCAGGCCCGGCATATCCTCGGGTGACGCCTTGAACACCATGCAGGCGGTCAGCAAAGGCACGCTGCCGCCCGGCTACGGCTATGAGTGGACCGGCACGGCGTTCCAGGAGCGGCAGGCCTCGGGCCAGACCGGCGTGATTTTGGCGCTGGCGATCCTGTTCGCCTACCTGTTCCTGGTGGCGCTGTATGAAAGCTGGGTGATCCCGATCCCGGTGCTGCTGTCGGTGACGGTGGGCATCCTGGGGTCTTACATCGGGCTGTATGTCGCCAAGCTGTCGCTCGATTTGTATGCGCAGATCGGCCTCGTGGTGCTGATCGCGCTGGCGGCGAAGAACGGCATCCTGATCGTGGAGTTCGCCAAGGACCAGCGGGAGCAGGGCAAGTCGATCGTCGAAGCTGCAAGGCTGGGCGCGCAGACGCGGTTCCGCGCGGTGATGATGACCTCGATCGCCTTCATCCTGGGCCTGGCGCCGCTGGTGATGGCGAACGGCGCCGCGCAGATCAGCCGCCGCGCCGTGGGCACGCCCGTCTTCGCCGGCATGCTGGCGGCCAGCACGATCGGCATCTTCCTGATCCCGATGCTGTATGTGACGTTCCAGACGATGCGGGAGCGGGTGAAGGCCCGGTTCGGCAGCAAGCCTGCGCCGACGCATTGACCTTTCCAGGACACGCCGCACATCCTGCGGTGCCGTTCGAAGGAGCCCAGCCATGACGAAGTTCGGAATCGCCCAGCCCATCCGCCGTGTCGAGGACGCCCGGCTGCTGCTGGGCCACGGCCGCTACACCGATGACATCGCGCTGGCCAACGAGGCCGTCGGCATCGTGCTGCGCAGCCCGCACGCCGCGGCGCGCATCGTCTCGGTCGACATCGCCGCCGCCAAGGGCATGCCCGGCGTGCTGGGCGTCTACACCGCGGCCGAGCTGGAGACCGACGGCATCGGCGGCATCCCCTGCGTCATTCCGTTGAACAACAGCGACGGCAGCGGCCGGGCCGAGGTGCCGCATCCGGTCCTGGCGTCGGGCGCGGTGCGCCACGTGGGCGACCCGGTCGCGTTCATCGTGGCCGAGACGGCCCAGGCGGCGCGCGACGCGGCCGAGGCGGTGGCGATCGACTACGACCTGCTGCCCAGCATCACCGACCTGGGCGCTGCGATGGAAGACGGCGAGGCGCTGGTATGGCCCGGCGTCGCCAAGAACGTCTGCTTCGACTGGGAGACCGGCGACAAGGCCCGCACGGACGCGCTGTTCGCGCAGGCCGCCCACGTCACGCGGCTGACGGTCGTGAACAACCGCATCGTCGTCAACAGCATGGAGGCGCGGGCCGCGATCGCCGAGTTCGACGCCGGCAGCGGGCGCTGGACGCTCAGCACGAACAC
The DNA here is from genome assembly GCA_043740535.1 of Rhodospirillales bacterium. Lineage (GTDB taxonomy): Bacteria > Pseudomonadota > Alphaproteobacteria > Acetobacterales > Acetobacteraceae > JBBROS01. The sequence continues at coordinate 8,744 of JAYUCA010000284.1, forward strand.
GCAGGGCGGCTGGGGCATCAAGGGCATGCTGGCCGATGCCGTGTTCAAGGTGCCGCAGGACCGCTTCCGGGTCGTGACGCCCGATGTGGGCGGCGGCTTCGGCATGAAGCTGTTCCTGTACGCCGAGCACGCCCTCACCTGCTACGCGGCGCGCAAGCTCGGCCGCCCGGTGAAGTGGGTCAGCGAGCGCGGCGAGGCGTTCCTGTCGGACACCCAGGGCCGCGACAACATCACCGAGGTCGAACTGGCATTGGACGCCGATGGCCGCTTCCTGGCGCTGCGGACCCGCAAC
>JAYUCA010000285.1:0-2279 GCA_043740535.1 Rhodospirillales bacterium
CGCGCGACGTTCGTCCATTCCGTGAAGCCCTTGCCCCACCAGGCATCGTTTTCCGGGAAAGGGTGGAATTGCGGCAGATAGAACGCCAGCAGCTTGGCCCGGCGGGGCGCGCCGGGCGAAAGCGGCACGAACTCCTCGAACAGCGGTCCCGCCCGCGTATTCCGCCGCACCTCTTTCGGGATATCCGTGTCGGCCGCCTGCGCCGCAGGAAAGACGCCGGCCCGATGACGATGCTGCCGGTAGTGGAGCAACGGCGTGGCGCCAGCCACGTTCACCAGATAGCGCGCGCGATAGAAGACGGGGTCGAAGACGGCGGACGGCGCCCGGTCTTCAAGAGCGCCCTGCACCAGATAGTGTTCGAACGGGTCCATCCGCACTGCCGCGACGTCCGGGTAGCGCTCGATGTAGTAGTCCGCGTCGAACTCTGGAATGGGGCTGACATGCCCATCCGCCCGATGCTGGAGAAAGTGCGCGAGGCAGAGCATGTCGCTGGGAACCGCGTATTTTTTCCGGTACCATGCCGGATCGAAGTGCTCGATAGGCGACCGCCCCTCCGCCTCTCCGTATTCCGCGTAGTGCAACAGTGGATCCTTGCCGCTTTCCGCCACGTCACCGTTCTGCGCGATATACCAGGCCGGTTCGAAATACGCGTTCGGCCACCGGTTCTCCCGCCAGCCGTATCGATGGAAATGACCGAGCGGATCGGCCCCTTGATGGGCCAGGTCCGGATTGCGCGCGAGGAACCACGCCCCGTCGAACAAGCCAGATCGTTGCAGGATAAGCATCTCCGCAAGATCGGTCTGATCCGCGGGCGCCGAGTGCCCATTCGTCCTGTTCATCCGCTGAACCTCGATCAATCAGCATCAAACCGTTGCAATCCAAGCAACGCTCGTCAACGGGATTTTGAATATCGCGAGCGACTAAACTAAACTATTTACAAATCTTACGGGGGACACGATGATTTGTAGGCGTTCCATGTTGGTTGGCGCTGCCACGGCCTTGACAAGCCCTGCGCTGGCGCAGCCATCCCGCGCGCGCACCCTCGTTTTTGTGCCGCAAGCCAACTTGACCAGCCTGGACCCGATCTGGACCACGGCGACCGTGACGCGCAACTACGCCTATCTGGTCTACGACACGCTTTTCGGCACCGACGATGCATTGCAGCCCCGGCCGCAGATGGCCGAGGGCCACACCGTCGAGGACGATGGGAAGCGTTGGGTCATCCGCCTGCGCGAAGGGCTGCTGTTCCACGACAACACGCCGGTACGGTCGCGCGACTGCATGGCCTCACTGACGCGCTGGATGCGGCGCGACAGCATGGGCAGCACGATCGGCGGCCTGCTCGACGCCATGGAGACTCCGGATGACCGGACCCTCGTCATCCGGCTCAAGCGGCCCTTTCCTCCGTTGCTGAATGCGCTGGCGAAGACCCAGCCCAGCCCCGCGTTCATCATGCCGGAACGGATCGCCAACACGGATCCTTTCAAGCAGATCACCGAGGCGGTCGGCAGCGGGCCGTTCCGCTTTCTCGACAAGGACTATGTGTCCGGCAGCCTCGCGGTGTTCGCCAGGCACGAAGGCTACCGCCCGCGGGAGGATGCCCCGAGCAGCGTCGCCGGGGCCAAGCGGGCGCTGGTGGACCGGGTCGAATGGCGCATCATCCCCGAGGCACAAACGGCCGTGAACGCGTTGCGGTCGGGCGAGATCGACTGGCTTGAGATGCCCATTCCCGACCTGATCCCCTCATTGAAGCGGGATCGGAATATCGTCGTGGGACGGCTCGATCCCTACGGGCTGTATCCGGTGCTTCGCTTCAACCACATGCACGCGCCGACCGACAACCGCGGCCTGCGCCAGGCGATCCTGGCCGCCATCGATCCGAAGGAGGTGATGCAGGCCGTGATGGGGGATGACGCCAGCACCTACAACGCACCGATCGGCTGCTTTTTGCCCGGGACGCCCTACGCCAATGCGGCAGGCATGGGCCGGGTCGGCGGCGGGCGGCCGGACTCCGAGATTGCGGCCATGCTGAAGGCGGCAGGGTACAAGGGCGAGAAGCTGGTGTTGCTGCATCCGACCGACCAGCCGTTCTACGACGCGATGAGCCAGGTTTGCGCCGCAACCTTGAAGCGGGTGGGCGTGAACGTCGACGACGCGGCGATGGACTGGGGAACGGTCGTGCAACGCCGGAACAGCAAGGAACCGTTGGACAAAGGCGGCTGGTCGCTGTTCTGCACGTCGTTCCCGGCGCTCGACTACACCGATCCGCTGGCTGCGCC
>JAYUCA010000286.1:0-1513 GCA_043740535.1 Rhodospirillales bacterium
CAGCACCTCCAGCGGGCCGAGCCCGATCATGTCGTGCACAAGCTCGGTCGCCAGCGTCCGCTGCTCCCGCGCGTTCAGCTGCACCCGGCGCTGGGTGGCGAGCTCACTGATCAGCCGTTCCACCTCGCGTTCCAGGCGTTCCGGCGTCAGCATCGCGACCGTGCTGGGTTCGAGCTGGGACAGGCAGAGCTGGCGCAGCTCAGAGATCGATTCCGGCGGCGCCGAAAGCCGCACGGCGTCGTTGCCGTCATTGGCCGGGGGCGGGATTGCGGGCACGAGGATGGGCGACCCGTCCTCGGTACGGCGACGGCCGAAGGCCGGCGTCATGCGGAACGCCTGGGGCGGGTGCGCATCACTTCTTGCCGAACAGCCGGCGCAGGCCGCCGGTCTGCTTGCTGACGACGACATCGGCCTCGGCCGCGTCCAGCAGGCGGCTGGCCGCCACCTGGCCGCTCAGTTCCTTGATCGCCTGCTGGAACGGGCTGCGCGTCGCCGCCGCCGGCTTGCCCAGCGTGGCCGCCTGGCCGACCTGCTTCGGCAGGTCCGGGATGGTGACGTCGACCTTGGTCTTCAGGGCATCCTCGAACTGCCGCCGGTTCAACCCGCCGGGCAGCCCCTGGCGGTTCAGCACCAGGATCGGCCGGCGGGTTTGGTGCGGTCCGGGCCGCATCGCCATCAGCCGCAGCGCGTCGCGCACGGAGGCCAGGGTCGGCTCCATGACCAGGATGCGGCGATGCGACAGGTCCAGCAGCTCCCGGTTCAGGGCCACGGGGCGGAACGGCACGTCGGCGACGATGAAGTTGTAGCGGCGGCGCAGCGCGGTCATCAGCGTCTCGGCGGCCTGGGGCGCGTGATCGTGGACCTCGGCCAGCGGCTCCTGCGTGGCCAGCACGTGCAGGCGGTCGCTGACCGGCTGTGCGGCGCGTTCGGCGAGCAGGCTGTCGATGCGTTCCGGCGTCTGCAGCGCCATGCTCAGGCCGCGGCCCGGCGGCACGTTCAGCAGGAACGAGCTGGTGCCGAAGTGCAGGTCCGAATCCAACAGCACCGTGTGCCGCCGCGACGTCACGCCGAAGAACCAGGCGAGGTTCACGGCGATGGTGCTGGCGCCCACGCCGCCGCGCACGCCGGTGACGGTCAGCAGGCGGCCGCCCAGCGCCGCCTCGCCGGTGGGGGCGCGGCCTTGTGCGAGCGGCCCGAAATGCCGGGCCACGACTTCACGGGTCAGGGGCCGGGACAGGTATTCCATGGCGCCGACGCCGCGCGTCACCTCGCGGTAGAAGTCCAGGCTGGTCAGGTCGCCGACCACCAGCACGCAGACATGCGGCTCGACGACGTCGGAGAGTTCTTCCAGCGCCGAGAGCGGCGCTTCCTCGCCGCCGAGATCGACGATCAGCACCCGTGGCGTCGGCATCTTCTGCATCGTGGTGATCGCGGCCCTGATGCCGCCGCGCCGGCTTTCGACGCCGCCGGGCATCAGGTCGGCCAGGCCCTCCTGGATTGCGATCTCGGTCGC
>JAYUCA010000287.1:0-2073 GCA_043740535.1 Rhodospirillales bacterium
AACTCGATCTCGCCCTCCGGCTTGTCCTGCATGCCCTGGTAGCTGTCGAGGTCGGACGCCGAGCGTTCGGCGACGGCGGGCGCGATCAGGTCCAGCGTGCCCGCCGCGGCGGCGTCCAGCTGCACCTGGCAGGCACGCTCCAGCCGGTACAGCCGCAGGAAGCACTCCGGCACGCTGCGGCCGACCGCGAGCAGGCCGTGGTTCTTCAGGATCAACGCCTTGTGCGGGCCCAATGAGGCGACGATGCGCTCCCGTTCATCCAGATACAGCGATGCGCCCTCGTAGTCGTGGTAGCCGATCCGGTTGTGGAACGCGGTGGCGAACATCGAGACCGGCAGCAGGCCCTCCTTGATGGCGGCGATCGCCATGCCGGCGCGGGTATGGGTGTGCATGACGACCAGGTTCTCATCGGACCGGGTCATGTGGATGGCCGAGTGGATCACGAACCCGGCGAAGTTGACGGGGTGGCCGACCGTGCCGACGACCGTGCCGTCGACGTCGATCTTGACCAGGTTGGACGCCGTGACCTCATCGTAGCTGAGGCCCCAGCGGTTGATCAGGAAATGCTCGTGGGGGCCGGGGACGCGGGCGGTGAGGTGGGCGTAGATCTGCTCGGTCCAACCGAAATGATCCACCAGGCGGTAGGCGGCGGCGAGTTGCACGCGCATGTCCCACTCGGCGGGGTCGATGCCCTGGTTCAGGTTGCTGTGCTGGGGGTGGTTCGAGACTACGCTGTCAGGCGCCATCGGAGTCCTCCATCGGGAGCGTCAGTCGTTTTTTCGCTTGCAACGGGGATAGAACCGAACCCTACGGCGCGCAACGGCGGCGGCGATGCCCTTAGGCGAAGGGAAAGAATAACCGAATCGCTTGCCTGTGGCGAAGGTGGTGGAATGCCAAGCGGCACCCCTCCCTACGGTGGCCGTGTATGGAGCGGTTATTGTTGCGCGTTGCCTCAGGCGCGGGTCGGCCGCTAGGACAAGATCCCCGGGTCAAGCAGGCCCCGGGGATGACGTTACGAAGTGGACTCTTTCTCTCGTCATTGCGAGCGCTGGCGAAGCAATCCAGGCTAGCCGGGCGAGGGTTTTGTGGCCCCCGGATCGCTTCGCAAGCCCTCGCGATGACGAGCCATTACCTCCCGTTCGTTGGTGTTACTCACCAGTAGAATAGTGGTCCGGCGGTAAGTTTTCCCTTGCGCCGGATAGCTTCCTCCGGCACGATCCCAACGGGAAGGAAACATCATGCAGCGGGAACGCCAGGTCGAAGACCCTGCGCCATGCCGGCCGCGCCGCGTGCGCCGCTGGCTGGGGACGCACCGTTGAACACGTTTGTCGAACAGTTCCTGCAAACCCTCGCGGCCGGGCTCACGATCGGGTGCATCTACGGGCTGCTGTGCGTGGGCCTCGCCTTCATCTTCGGCATCATGCGGGTCATCAACTTCGCCCAGGGCGACTTCATGATGGTCGGCATGTACTTGGCGATCTTCATCGGCGCGCACATCCTGCCGGCGACCGTCCTGGGGCTTGCCACGCCGTTCGTGTCGGCGCTGCTGGGCGGGCCGATCCTGTTCTGCGCGGGATACCTGCTGAACAAGCTGCTGATCTCCCGCACGACCGGGCTGCAGGCCAGCGGCTCGACCGAGACCGAGGCGCACCAGGCGCAGCTGATCCTGACGCTCGGCGTGGCGCTGGTGGTGCAGAACGGGGCGCTGTTCCTGATCGGGTCCGCGCCGGCGTCGGCGCCCACGCCGCTGTCGTCGACGGCGTGGGAGATCCCGCTGCTGTACGACGAGTTCAGCGCGGTGTTCCTCAACAAGGCGCGGACGATCGATGCGCTGCTGGCGGTCGCCATCGCCATGGGCCTGTTCTGGTTCATCGGCTCGACCCGGCTGGGCAAGTCGTTGCGCGCGGCGGCGATCAACCCCGAGGCGGCGCTGTACATGGGCATCGACGTCACCCGGGCGCACCACATCGCCTTAGGGATGGGCACCGCCATCGCCGGCGTCGCGGGCGGCCTGATCGTTTTGTATTACCCGGCGCAGCCCTTCGTCGGCGTCGAGTTCATCATCGTCATGTA
>JAYUCA010000288.1:0-5023 GCA_043740535.1 Rhodospirillales bacterium
ATGCCGGACCGGCGCGGGTCCAGCATCAACTGGGTGATATCGAGGTGGACGGTCACCCGATTTCCAATGCGGCGCAAAGCTCCGCCGCGTAGGTGTCGAAACCGTGCGTGCTGACATAGGCGCGCCGTGCCTCCGACGTGTCGCGCCGGTCCAGGAGCGCGATGGCTGCCTCGGCGACCAGGATGGGACTGGGATTGTTCGCAATCGCCCGGACATACCCGGGCGCGTCCAACCCCTCTGCCAAATCCTGTGAAGTCACGGTAGGCAACCCGGCCGCCACGCAATCCGAGAGCGCGCCAGACATGCTGCCGATGCCGCTCGTCCGCAGCTGCAGCCCGACATCCGCTCCCACCAGATGGTCGCGATACAGGCCCTCATCCACGAAATCGCCGAAGATGCTGACCCGGTCCGTCAGCCCCAGATCCTCGATCAGCCGCTCCAGCGGTTCCATCGGCATCAGCGGGGCGCCAACGAAATGAAGCCGCGCGTTGATGTTCCAACCACGCAACAGATCAAGCGCCCAGACGCAGTCGAGCGGCGCCTTGGTGGGATGCACGTAGCCGAAGCTCGCCAGCACGACTTCGTTCGGTCCGACGTTCAGCCTGGCACGCGCCTGTTGTCGTGCAGCAAGGCTAAGGTCTGCCTCCGAAAAGATGCGGTGCAAGGAGAATGACAGGTGTTTGGCGTGGACCCCGTAGCGGCGATCGATCTCCGAGATGCTGGCCTTCGAGTGCATCATCAGCGGTTCCGCGGCGGCGGCGATTTCAGCGAGGATCAGTGCGCCGGCAGGGATGTCCCCGGCAAGCCAATGCCAGATCTCATGGGGCCGCAGTGGACGACCAAGCTCGATTTCGGCCATCCGGACGGTTTTCTCGTGACCGACGTGCCCGGCATACAGATCCAGCATCCGCCCATCGTGCATGATGGCCGCACCGCCGTAACGCAACATGAGGCGCAGGATATCGAGATGGAACACCGAGTTGCCCAGTATGCTGACAGTACGGTCGAACCCGGTCGAAAGCAGGGGCAAGGCGGACAACGGCTGGACCGATGCGGCGCCATGCGGCCGTTGCGGCGGTTTGGTCGGTGTGAAGACATGAAGCTCCACACGCTTTCCCAGTTCCTTGCATGTGGCGGCGCTGTAGTCGGCCACACCCGATCGGTCCGGTGGCAGGGGGGTCAGAAGCGCCACCCGGGCCCGTGCGACCAGGGTTTGCGGTGCAGAGCGGGGCGCCAGGCGCCGAACCGCGTTCCAGAACCGTTCCGCAACCGCCTGGGCGCGGAACCGGGGCCACATCAGCGATTGCCGGGCCAAGGCATCGGCGCGCCAGACGGGATCGCCGACCTGATCCAGCAACCGGGCCAGCCCTTCCCCGTCCCCAGGCGGAAACAGCGTCCCCTCGACCAATTCCCGATGCGCTGGAATGTCGGACGCCAGAACCGGCGAGCCAGCCGCCATGGCTTCGACCACCGGCAGGGAAAAGCCCTCGGCCAAGGATGGCGCGACGACACAGAGCGCATGGGTGTACAAAGCCATCAGTTCAGGCTCGGTCACATGGCCCGGCGCCTGCACCAGGAATGGATCACCGCCCAGATCGGCTGCCACGGCCCGCTGGTTGGCCAGCCAGTCTGCGCCATAGTCGCCAGTGATCACGATCGGTATCCCGGCCGACTGCATGGCGCATGACATGGCGTGGGCCCGCACCGCGATTTCCGGGTTCTTGCGCGGGTCTGCGCCGCCTACGACGAGCACGTGCCGGCGTTCGCCCGGCGGAAGGTCCTCGAAAGCCCGCGTAAGCGGCGCGCCGGTCGTCACGACCCGGTTGCCGGATACGCCGAGCAGAGCATGGAGCCTGCCCGCGGCATCTGCCGAGATCGGGAGAAAAAGCTGGTGCCGGGCGAGCCATCGCAGTGCGATATCGTAGTCGATGCGAGTGGCCGGTTTTGCCAGGTAATGCCCAGGCTGATCGAAGGGGATGAAGTCATAGACCACGGTCGCCGACGGGATGGAGGGGTGGTGCAGCAGCCGCGCGACGAACAGCGGATCGTGCGTCATCGGGGACAGCTGAACGTGGCAGCAGGGTTGGGTCAGGGCGCCCGTGTAGGCGGAACCCCGCGTGTCATCGATGAGCGCCCGGACGGATGGCGGCAAGGCGGGACGGGCCGGATCGGCCAGACCAACCAGCCGCATGCCCGGCAGATAATGCCGCGCATGTTCAAGCAATGCACGTGCGTGGCGGCCGATGCCCCTTTCCGCATAGGCCGGATCCTGGAGACACCGCACGTCGATGAGGCAAGCCACCATCAGGCGCGGCCGTACGTGTCCTCGATGCGCACGATGTCGTCCTCGCCGAGGTAGCTGCCCGACTGGACCTCGATCAAGGTCAGGGGGATCCGGCCGGGGTTGGCGAGCCGATGCGTGCAGCCCAGCGGCAGATAGATGCTCTCGTTTTCCCGGACCAGCATTTCCTCCCCGTCGCGCGTGACGACGGCGCTGCCGCTGACGACAACCCAGTGTTCCGCGCGATGGTAGTGCTTTTGCAGGCTCAGCTGCTGCCCGGGAGTAACGACAATGCGCTTGACCTGGAACCGGTCGCTATGGATCAAGCTCTCGTAGAATCCCCAGGGACGGTAGATGCGGTTGTGCGCGACGGCCTCGTGGCGGCCGGAGGCCCGCAGCCGATCGACGACCCGCTTGACGTCCTGTGCGCAGTCCCGGTGCATTGCCAGCACCGCGTCGTTGGTGACGACGACGATCGCGTCCTCCAGCCCGACCACGGCGGTCAGTATGCCGTCGCTGCGGACAAAGCATCGCTTGGCGCCCTCCAGAAGCACATCGCCGACCGCCGCGTTCCCGTCATCGTCCTTGGGAAGGCGCTCCCATAGCGCATCCCAGCTTCCGACGTCGGACCAGCCCAGGCTGGCGGGCACGACGGCGGCCAGGGTCGTGCGTTCGGCGACTGCATAATCGAGGCTGATGTTCGGGCAGGCGCTGAATGCGGCGGGATCGAGCCGGGTGAAATCGAGGTCCTGCGTGCGCGCGGCCACGGCCCGCTCCACGGCGTCCAGCACCTCTGGCGCGTGCCGCCGCATCTCCGTCAACAGCGTGCGGGCGGTGAACACGAACATGCCGGAGTTCCAGAGGTGCCGGCCCGTCTTGAAGAGCTCTGCCGCTGTTTCGCTGTCCGGCTTCTCGATGAAACGGGCCAGCTCGTGAACGCCCTGGGCATCGGACAATTCAGGCCCGACTTCGATGTAGCCGTACGCCGTTTCCGCGCGGTGCGGCTCCATCCCGAAGGTGACGATCTTGCCCGCGCGGGCGGCCGTCACGGCCTTTTCCAGCGCCACATGCAGCGCATCGGTCTGATCGATCGCGGCATCGGCCGCCATCATCCACAACACGCTGTCAGGCGACGGCGCCAGCAGCGCGGCGGCAGTGATGGCCGGCGCCGAGTTGCGTCCGACAGGCTCGAGGATGATCAGCGCGTCTGCAATGCCGACGTTCCGCAATTGCTCGGCAATCAGAAAGCGATGCTCGTTGTTGCATACGGCGATCAGGCGGCCGAACCGCGGCCCCACTGCACGCAGCGCGGTTTCCTGCAGCATCGTGTGGTCGGAAACCAGCGGCCACAGCTGCTTGGGGAAGCTTTCGCGCGACACGGGCCATAGCCGGGTTCCAGTGCCGCCCGACAGGATGACGGGGATGATCGCATCATCGTTCACAACAGCGTCCAGCCCTGACATTCGAATTCCTCGGCGCGCGATGCGGCCGCCCCCTATAGGTTCGCACTGGAAGGCCTGTCCAGCGTGCGGCTTGTCTCAGGCGGCCGCGCTTTGCATGATATTGCCGGTTCGCCGTCAGGAGAGACGATGTCTGCAATCATCACTTCGCTGAACTCGCGGTCGTGAGGATCTGTGTCTTCGGCGCGGGCGCCATCGGCGGGCACCTTGCAGGGCGGCTGGTCAAGGGGGGCGCGGACGTTTCCGTCATTGCCCGCGGCGCCCACCTGGCCGCCATCCGCGCCCATGGCCTGCGGGTTATCGCGCTGGACGGGGACATGCACGCCCGGCTTCTCGCGACCGATGACCCGGCAACGCTTGGCCCGCAGGACGCGGTCATCGTCGCCCTGAAAGCGCCGGGACTGCCGTCGCTGGCTTCGGCGATAGCCCCTTTGCTGGGCCCTGAAACATCCGTCACCTTCATGATGAACGGTATCCCCTGGTGGTACTACCATGCCCATGGCGGCCCACGGAACGACACCGCGTTGCCGCGCCTCGACCCCGGCGGTGCCGTCCAGCGTGCGGTCGGCTTCGCCCGTACGATCGGCGGGGTTGTCTACTCGGCCTGCACCGTCGTGGAACCGGGCGTCATCAAGGTCGAGAACGCCAACAACCGATTTGTGCTCGGTGAACCGGATGGAACACGTTCCGCACGGATCGAGGCGCTGGCGGCGGCGCTGGCGGCCGGCGGCGTCGCCATCGAGATCACCGAGAGGATCCGCGATTCGATCTGGGCAAAGCTGCTGCTGAACCTTGGCAGCGGACCGCTCGGCGTGCTGACCGCCAGTGCACCGATGGAGTTCTATATCGAGGATGCGTGCAAGGCAGCGACGCATGCGGTGGTGGCCGAGGCCGCCGCGGTCGCAGCCGCGATGGGTTGCAGGGTTTCGCCGAAAGCGGAGGCGCAGGTGCGGAATGGCAGCAGTTCCATGCACAAGACGAGCATCCTGCAGGATCTCGAGCTGGGCAGGCCAATGGAAGTCGACGCGCTCTACACCGTGCCGCTGGAGATGGCGCGTTCGTGCAACGTGCCGACGCCCACTCTGGACCTGCTCGCCGCCCTGACGCGCGCACGGGCGCGGGCTGCAGGTCTCTATACTTAGAGCGGTATCGTTTCAGGTTGCTTGGACCTGAAACGAGATTTCGCGTTCTTAATCAACAAACTAGAGCATGATCGCTTCATCTAGAACGGGCGCAGATTTTCGACAAGTGCTGGCTGTATGTTGGCCATGCCTCCGAGCTG
>JAYUCA010000289.1:0-1690 GCA_043740535.1 Rhodospirillales bacterium
AACTCGATCGTCCCCGCCGTCGGCACGCCCAGCCCCGACAACACGTCCAGCAGCGTCGACTTGCCGCAGCCCGAGGGCCCGATGACGGAGAAGAACTCGCCCCGCCGCAGCTCCAGGTCGACGGGGCCAAGCGCATGCAGCGGCCCGAAATCGCGGGTGACGCCGATCAGGCGGGCATGGACGGTCATGACGACTACGGGCGCCGTCCGCTCAGGCGGACTGCGCCTGCGACTGGGTGAGGAAGGCGTGCATCGCGTGCCAGAACTGGGCCCGGCTGTGGCCCATGGCGATCGAATGCGCGGCGCCGGGAAGCACGACGTATTGCCGGTCGAAGCTCGGAAGCTGCACGAAGAAGTCCATCAGGTCCTGCTCGGTGGCGATGCCGTCATGCTCGCCGCGGATCAGCAGCACCGGGGACAGCACCTTTTTCGGGTCCACCTGCGGCAGGTTCGCCGTCATGTCCAGATAGGTGCCGGTGGGCACGCTGTCGCCGAACGGCAGCTCCGCCTTCGCCAAAGCGGGGGCGACGCGGGCGTCGGACGTGCCGGGCTTGTCGCGGGTGAAGATGCTGGCGATGTCGGACTCGGTGCGCACGCGGCGGTTGTTGGCGCGGAAGTAGGCCAGCCGCTCCGCCCGCTTGCCGAGCGTCTCCGACCCCTTCCCCGTGTAGGTGAACGCCTCCAGCACCAGCCGATCGACCCGCTCCGGGTGGTCCGTCGCGAACCGCCCGGCCCGCAGCGCGCCGCTGCTTTCGCCCATGATGTGGAACTTCGCAGCGCCCGTCTCCCGCTCGATCACAACCGCGGCGGCGGCCAGGTTGCGGGCCCCGGTTGCGATGTCCGAATTGCCGGCGCTGCGGCCGGAGTGGCCGTAGCCCTCGAAATCCATGGTCCAGACGTCATACCCAAGCCGCGCGAACACGTTCATCAGCGAGTATTCGCCGGCGCCCGGCACCTCCAGGTCGAAGCTGGGCCGGGCGGATATGGTGGAGCCGTGGGCGAAGAACAGCACCGGCCGGCGCCCCCCGTTGGCGGCCAGCTGCTTGCGGAACATCCACAGCTTGACGCCGTCCTGCTCGGTCCAGAACTCGGCGGCGGCAAACTCCTCGGCCGCCGCTGCGGCGGCGGGGATCAGCGCGGCAGACGTCGCGGCCACCAGGCCCAGCAGCACGGCACGGCGTTCGGCGTCGGACATGGCGATCCTCCGTGGGCTGGGTTGCAGTGTTCGCCAAGCTTAGCCACAAGCGGCGCGGGGTTGCCAGTGCCCACCATCGCACGGAGTATCCCCGCAACGCGAAAACAAAGGGGAACGCCATCATGAACCGACGCGGCCTGGTTGCCGGATCGAGCTTTGCCGGTTTGACGCTCGCGGCCCTGACGCCCGCGGCCGCGCAGTCGGGCGGGGTGACGACGCTGGACAAGATATTGAAGGAGAAGGTGATCCGCATCGCCTGCGACACCAGCTCCCCCCCGTTCGGCATCATCGGCAGCGACGGCAAGCCGGATGGGGTGGAGGTCGCGAACTGCAGGCAGCTCGCCAAGGACCTCGGCGTGGAGCTGGACCTGCAGCAGGTCGTGTCCACCCAGCGCATCCCGTCATTGCTGGCCGGGCGCTGCGACCTGACGCTGTCGTCGATCTCGATCACCTTCGACCGGGCCAAGACGGTCGCGTTCTGCAACCCGAACGGCGC
>JAYUCA010000290.1:0-5128 GCA_043740535.1 Rhodospirillales bacterium
CCTGAAACGATACCGCTCTAAAGTGCCCATCAGCGCCACGATATCGTCCGGCGACTGCGGCGGGGTGAACACGATCTCGCCCGTTTGCTCGTTGCGCAGCGCGGTGCCCGGCAGGCGGCGGAAACCGGCGCTGTTGTCCTCCCGCGTCGCCTGGATCGACAGGATCACGTTCGTCGTCAGCAGCCCTGTCCGTTCGACCGTCTCGGAGCCTTCCCGCAGTGCGCGGGCGTAGCTGAACACCACCTTGGCGGCCTGCGTCTTGAAGTCCTGCGCCTCCGCGTCGCTGGCGAACAGCTCGTCCTGGGTCGTCACGATGTTCTCGATCGCCGAACTGTCCCGAGCCTCCTGCAAGGACAGCGTGTTGATCAAGATGGCCCGGTTCGGCACCAGGCCGGACGAACCCTTCAGCTCCGGCAGCGCCCGGTGCGACGCAATCAGTTGACGGAAGACTGGTTCCGTCTCGAAGGCGAAGGTGATCGGGAGTGCGGGCAGCCCCCCGATCACAGCTCCTGCCGGTAGTTCGGCGCCTCGCGCGTCATCGCCACGTCATGCACGTGGCTCTCCCGCAGCCCGGCCCCGGTGATGCGGCGAAACCGCGCGTTGCGCTGCAGGTCCTCGATGTCGGCGCTGCCAGTGTAGCCCATGCCGGCGCGCAGCCCGCCCACCAGCTGATGCACCACGGCCGAAACCGGCCCCTTGTAGCCGACGCGGCCCTCGATCCCCTCTGGCACAAGCTTCAGCGTGTCTGTGATCTCCTGCTGGAAATACCGGTCCGCGGAGCCGCGCGCCATCGCGCCGATGCTGCCCATGCCGCGATAGCTTTTGTACGAGCGGCCCTGATACAGGAACACCTCGCCCGGCGCCTCGTCCGTGCCGGCCAGCAGGCTGCCCATCATCACGCAGTCCGCCCCGGCGGCGATCGCCTTCACCATGTCGCCGGACGTCCGGATGCCGCCGTCGGCGATCGCGGGCACCCCCATCTCCCGGCAGGCGGCGGCGGTTTCCAGCACCGCGGTGAACTGCGGCACCCCCACGCCGGCCACCACCCGCGTCGTGCAGATGCTGCCCGGCCCGATGCCGATCTTGATCGCGTCGGCGCCGGCGTCGATCAGCGCCCGCGCGCCTTCGGCCGTCGCCACGTTGCCGGCGATGATCTGCAGCGCGTTCGACAGCCGCTTCGTGCGCGTGACGCTCGCCAGCACCCCGGCGGAGTGCCCGTGCGCGGTGTCGATGACGATCACATCGGCCTCGGCCGCCACCAGCGCCTCGGCCCGGGCGAACCCGTCGTCGCCGACGCCCGTGGCCGCCGCGACCCGCAGGCGGCCCAGCGCGTCCTTGTTGGCCAGCGGGTGCGCCTGCGCCTTGTCCATGTCCTTGACGGTGATCAGGCCCACGCAGCGATAGGCCTCGTCCACGACCAGCAGCTTCTCGATGCGATGCCGGTGCAGCAGATGCCGTGCCTCGTTGCGATCGACGTCCGCCATGACGGTGATCAGGTTCTCCCGCGTCATCAGCTCGTAGACGCGGGTGTTGGGGTCGGTCGCGAAGCGCACGTCGCGGTTGGTCAGAATGCCGACCAGGCGGCCGGTGTCGCGCTCCACGACCGGGAAGCCGCTGATGTTGTGCTGCGCCATCATCGCCCGCGCCTCGGCCAGCGTCTGGTCCGGGTGGATGGTCAGCGGGTTCACCACCATGCCCGATTCGTATTTCTTGACCCGGCGCACCTGGGCGGCCTGCTCGGCGATGTCGAGGTTCTTGTGGATGACGCCGATGCCGCCCAGCTGCGCCATCGCGATCGCCATGGCGGCCTCGGTGACGGTGTCCATCGCTGACGAGATCAGCGGGATGTGCAGGTCGATCGTGCGGGTCAGCTTCGTGCGGGTGCTGACGGCGTTGGGCAGCACCTGCGAGAACGCCGGCACGACGAGCACGTCGTCAAAGGCCAGCGCCTCTTCCACGCGGTCCATGGGACGCAGGCGCGGGCGGAGGGCCGGGTCGATCGGGGCGGAGTTCGTGTCGGGGGCCATGGCGGGACCTTTCATGCGGGGCATGCCGGGTCCGGCGCCCTGCCTTGGCGGTTCCCCTTAATCTTCGGTCGGCCCCGGCGCAAGCATCGCGGCGTGACAGACCTGCCATGAGAGCCACGCGGCATACCGGAACAATGCAGGGGGGGCCGCGGGCCAGACGCTCACGCACAAGCACGGCGGAGTCGGAGCGTGACCGCGTCGCCAACGCAGGCGACCACGCTCCGATACCCGCTCAGCGTGGGGCCAGCACCATGATCATCTGGCGGTTTTCCATGCGCGGCATCTGCTCCACCTTCGTGGTGATCTCCAGCTCCGCGCGAATGCGTTCCAGCACCTTGATCCCGATATCCTGGTGGGCCATCTCGCGGCCGCGGAAGCGAAGGGTCACCTTCACCTTGTCGCCTTCCTCGATGAAGGACTTCATCGCCCGCATCTTCACCTGGTAGTCGTTCTCGTCGATGTTCGGGCGGACCTTGATCTCCTTGATCTCGATCACCCGCTGGCGCTTCTTGGCCTCGTTCTTCTTTTTCTGCAGCTCGTACTTGTATTTGCCGTAGTCCAAGATCTTGCAGACCGGCGGATCGGCATTCGGGCTGATCTCGAGCAAGTCGAGGCCCACCGCATAGGCGCGCAGCAGCGCGTCCCGGGCGGTCATCACGCCCTGCATTTCACCATCCTGATCGATCAGACGCACCTGCGGCACGCGGATATCCTCGTTCACGCGCGGCCCGTCGCGGGATGGCGTTGAATTGGGCATGGGACCTCGGGGTATCGGACTCTCCTGTGGTTGTTAAAAAATCAATGCCTGTCTTGAACCTGGATCGCGCCGGATTCAATACGCTTCAAGTCGGGTGGCATTGCGTCCAATGCAAGGCGGCTGACCGCCTCGCGCAAGGGCAGGACCTCCTGCGCGTCGCTGCCCAGCCGCCGGATCGCCACGGTCTGCTGCTCCGCCTCCCGTCGTCCCACCACCAGCAACACGGGAACGTGCGCCAGGCTGTGCTCCCGCACCTTGGCGTTGATCTTCTCGTTGCGCACGTCCGCCCGGACCGAAAGGCCATGCCCGCGCAGCGCCGCGGCCACCTGCTGGGCGTAGTCGGCGGCGTCCGACACGATCGTGGCCACCACCACCTGGGTCGGCGCCAGCCACAGCGGGAACCGCCCGGCATATTGCTCGATGAGGATGCCCAGGAACCGCTCGAAACTGCCCAGGATCGCGCGATGCAGCATCACCGGCCGCTGCCGGCTGCTGTCTTCGGCGATGTAGTTGGCGTCCAGCCGCTCCGGCAGCACGAAATCGACCTGCAAGGTGCCGCACTGCCAGTCCCGCCCGATGGCGTCCCGCAGCACGAACTCCAGCTTCGGACCGTAGAACGCGCCCTCCCCCGGGTTCAGCTCGTATTCCACGCCGGCGATCGTGCAGGCGTCCTTCAGCGCGCCCTCGGCGCGGTCCCACACCTCGTCGCTGCCGGCGCGGGCGGCAGGTCGATCAGAGAACTTCACGCGAAAACTTTCGAAACCGAAATCCTTGTAGACGCTCGACAACAACTCCACGAAAGCAACCGTTTCCGGCGCGATCTGCGCCTCGGTACAGAAGATGTGCGCGTCGTCCTGGGTGAAGGCGCGCACCCGCATGATGCCGTGCAGCGCGCCGCTGGGCTCATAGCGGTGGCAGGCGCCGAACTCCGCCATGCGCAGCGGCAGCTCGCGATACGACCGCAGCCGGTCCCGGAAGATCAGCACGTGGCACGGGCAGTTCATCGGCTTCAGCGCCAGCGTCGTGTCCTCGTCCTCGACGCGGGCGATGAACATGTTCTGCTTGTAGTTGTCCCAGTGGCCGCTGGCCTCCCACAGGCGACGGTCCACCAGTTGCGGCGTCTTGACCTCCTGGTAGCCCGCGGCGTCCAGGCGGCGGCGCATGTAGTCCTCCGCGGCGCGGTAGATCGCCCAGCCCTTCGGGTGCCAGAAGACGCTGCCGGTCGCCTCCTCCTGGATGTGGAACAGGTCCATGTCGCGGCCGATGCGGCGATGGTCGCGGCGCTCGGCTTCTTCGAGCTGATGCAGATGGGCATCCAGCTCCTTCTGGTCGCGCCAGGCGGTGCCGTAGATGCGGCTGAGCATCGCGTTGCGGTGGTCGCCGCGCCAATACGCGCCGGCCACCTTCATCAGCTTGAACGCCGTGCCCACGTCGCCGGCGCCGCGCATGTGCGGGCCGCGGCAGAGGTCGATCCAGTCGCCCTGCTTATACAGCGTGATCGTCTCGGTGGCCGGCAGGTCGCGGATCAGCTCGGCCTTGTAGGCCTCGCCGCGGGTCCCGAAGAAGGCCATGGCCTCCTCTCGGCCGATCACCTGGCGTTCGAAGGGCGCGTTGCGGGCGACGATCTCCCGCATCTTGGCCTCGATCGCCGGGAAGTCCTCGGGCGTGAAGGGATCGTTGCGCGCGAAGTCGTAGTAGAAGCCGTTCTCGATCGACGGTCCGATCGTCACCTGCGTGCCGGGAAACAGCGCCTGCACCGCCTCGGCCAGCACGTGCGCGGCGTCGTGGCGGATCATCTCCAGCGCCTCGGGGTCGCGGCGGGTGATGAAGCGCACGGCGGCGTCGTGCTCGATCGGGCGCACCAGGTCCTGCGTGTGCCCGTCGACCTGCATGGCGAGGGCGGCGCGCGCCAGGCCCGGGCCGATCGATGCCGCCAGCTCAACGCCCGTGACCGGCGCGTCGAAGCGTCGGATCGAACCGTCGGGCAGGGTGATGGCAGGCATGGCGCGGCGTCCTTGTTCGCGGGCCGGTTCGTATGGGCCTATGGCAGGGATGCTGCAACCCTGTCGACAGCCAGATTGGCCAGGTCCGGCTCCCGCAGCACCGTCACCAGGCCGCGCGGCGCCGTCAGGGCCGGGTCGCTCTCGGCGGAGAACAACACGATGCAGCGGCAGCCCACTGCGGCCGCCAGGTGCATCGGCCCCGTGTCGTTGCCGACAGCCAAAGCAGCGCGGGCCGCGAGCCCAGCCAGTTGCGGCAGGCTGGTGCGGCCGGTCAGGTCGATCGCGGCGGGGCAGATGCCGGCGATGACGCGGGCCAGCGGCGCCTCGGCGGCAGTCCCGGC
>JAYUCA010000291.1:0-6514 GCA_043740535.1 Rhodospirillales bacterium
CCTTCAGGTCCAGGCGCTCGCGGCCGTCCGCCTGATCCACCACGGCGCCATCCCTGATATCCAGCGTCGCCGCATCCGCCTGCAGAATGCTGCCCGCCAGCGTCAGCACCGTCTCCCGCAGCGCCCGCCCGGCCCGCCACGCTGCCTCGCCACCGATGCCGGCCCCGCGTGAGGCCCAGGTTCCCCCGCCATACGGCGTCGTGTCGGTGTCGCCCAGTTGCACCCGCACCCGGCCCATCGGCACGCCGAAGGCCTCGGCGACGATCTGCGTCAGCACCGCCTCGGTGCCCTGGCCCTGCTCCGTCACGCTGGCCGAGACGATCAGGTTGCCGGCCGAGTCGAGGCGCACCGTGGCACCATCCTGCGCCGAGATGCGGGCGCCGCCGACCCCGTAGAACCCGGGCCCGGGGTTGGTGATCTCGATGAAGCTCGCCAGCCCCAGGCCCCGATACACCCCCCGCGCCCGCAGCGCCGCCTGCTCGGCCCGCAGCGCGTCATACCCGATCATCTCCAGCAACCGGTCCAGGCTCGCATGGTGCGACAGCGCCTCGAACCGCAGCCCGGCCGCCGAGCTGCACGGATAGGCGTCGTCCGCCACCAGGTTGCGCCGCCGGATCGCCACCGGGTCCATGCCGATGCGCCGCGCCGCAAGGTCCACCAGCCCTTCCGTCACCGACGTGGCGATAGGGTGCCCCACCGCCCGATACTGCGACATCATCGCCTTGTTCTGGAACACGACCCGGCCCCGCGCCCGGTAGTTCGGGCACGCATACGGCCCGCCGATCAGGTTCAGCACCTGGTTCGCCTCAACTGCCGACGTCCGCGGATAGGCCGAGTACGGCCCGATCCCGGTCAGGTCGTCGATGACGAAGGCGGTGATCTCCCCATCCCGCTTCACCCCGATCCGCCCCTGCACCAGGTGGTCGCGGGCGTGGATGTCGGCCACGAAGCTCTCCAGCCGGTCGGCGACGAACTTCACCGGGCGGCGCAGCATCCGGCTGGCGGCCACTGTCGCCATGTCGTCGCAATAGACGTGGATCTTGATCCCGAACGAGCCGCCGACGTCCTTGCACACCACCCGCACCTGCGCCTCGTCCAGGCCCAGGTGCTTGGCGAACAGGTTCTGCATCATGTGCGGCGCCTGGGTACCCTGGTACACGGTCAGCCGCCCGTCGCCCTCGTTCCAGTCCGCGACGATCGAGCGCGCCTCCAGCGGCACGCCGGTGTGGCGGGCGAAGCGGAACGTCGCCTCCACGATCTCGTCGGCCTCGGCCAGTGCCGCATCGACCGCGCCCGCGTCGATCCGCCGCTCCCAGGCCAGGTTGTCGCCAAGCTCCGGATGGATGACGGGCGTGCCCGCGTCCAGCGCCGTCGCCATGTCGACGACCGCCGGCAACGTCTCATACTCGACGGCGATGCGCTCGGCGGCGTCCTCGGCGATGGCGCGGCTGCTGGCGACCACCATGGCCAGCGGCTCGCCCTGCCAGCGCACCCGGCCGATCGCCAGCGGGTGCTGCGGCGCGGATTTGAGGCCCGCCAGATGCGTCAGCGTGCCGACCCAGGGCGTGCAGTGCGGGGCCAGATCAGGCCCGGTGAACACCGCAACGACGCCCGGCACGGCACGGGCCGCTGCGCCGTCGATCGACACGATCGCGGCGTGCGCATGCGGCGATCGCAGGAACGCCGCGTGCAGCATCCGCGGCAACTGCATGTCGCTGACGAAGCTGGCGCGGCCCTGGGTCAGCCGCGCCAGGTTCGGGCGCGGCACGGCGCGGCCGATGTAGCCGTTGGGCCGGTCCAGCGGGGAAAGGCTCATGCGCGGGCCCCCCGGGCCTTCGCCACGGCTTCGATGGCGTCGACGATCGCCTGATAGCCGGTGCACCGGCAATAGTTACCCGACAGGTGCTCGCGGATGGCGGCGCGATCCGGCACGCCCCCGTGCAGCAGCAGGTCCTGCGCCGTCAGCAGCATCCCGGGGGTGCAATAGCCGCACTGCAGCGCGTTGCGGGCGGCGAATTCCGCTTGCAGGTCGGCGATCTCGCCGCTGTCCGAAACCCCCTCGATCGTTTCCACCACCCCGCCATCCGCCTGCACCGCCAGCACCAGGCAACCCCGCACGATGGCGCCGTCCAGCCGCACCGTGCACGCGCCGCAGACGCCGTGCTCGCACCCCAGATGCGTGCCGGTCAGGCCCAGCGTCTCGCGCAGGAAATCCGCCAGGTGGGTGCGGGGCAGGGCGGCGGCCTCGATCGCCTCGCCGTTGACGGTCATGCGGATGTCGGTCATGCGGCGATCTCCGAGGGCGTGGCCCACGGGCCGACGACGCGTCGCAGCAGGACGCGGGCCAGGTGCAGCCGGGTCGCCGCCGTTGCCAGCAGGTCGGCATGCGGTTCCAGGTCCTCATCCAGCGCCCGGGCGGCGGCGTCGATCGTGGCGGGCGTGACGCCGGGGGCCAGGGCGGCGGCGGCGCGGCGGGCCAGCATGGCGCGGGCGCCGACCGCGAAGTAGGCGAGGCGGGGGGGCGCCCCCGGGGCGGCATGGGCCGCCAGCCCGACGATCGCATAGTCGCCGCTGCGGCGGGCCAGCTCCGCAAAGCCCCAGCGTGCCGCCGGGACCAAATCGATCTCGATCCCGGTCAGGATTTCGTCGGCGCCGAGCGCCGTTTCGAACAGCCCGGTGAAGAACCCCTCCGCCGGGATGCGGCGCGCCCCCGCGGGGCCGCTGGCCAGCATGCGGGCCTGCAACACCAGGGCGCAGGCCGGCAGTTCGGCCGCCGGGTCGGCGTTGGCGAGGCTGCCGCCGATCGTGCCGCGGTTGCGGATGGCGGGGTGGGCGACGTGGGCGATGGCGCGGGTCAGCAGCGGCGCGTGGCGGGCGACATCGACGGACGCGGCCAGTTCCGCATGGGTGGTCAAGGCGCCGATACGCAGCACGCCGCCGCTGACGCCGATCCCGCGCAGCGCCTCGATGCGGCCGATGTCGATCAGCACGGACGGGGCCGACAGCCGCAGGTTCAGCGCCGGCAGCAGGCTCTGCCCGCCGGCCAGCAGCTTCGCCTCGCCGCCGTGCCGGGCCAGCAAGCCAAGTGCCTCGTCCAGGGTTCGAGCCCGGACATAGTCGAACGCCGCGGCTTTCAGGATCGCCCCCAGTTCTGCATTTCGCTTGACGCCAGCAACAGATCGCGGTTGCGCTGGCGTCGTCAAGACGGGCGAACCCCCGTTGATGCCACAGGGAGCAAGCGATGCCGATCAGCCGGCTGGACCACTACTCGATCCGAACCACCGACGTGCCCGCCACCGAGGCGTTCTACACCAGCGTGCTGGGCTTCGCGGTCGGGCCCCGGCCGAAATTCGATTTCCCCGGGGTGTGGCTGTACCAGAACGACATCGCCGTGGTACATGTGGTGGGCGTCGATCCGAACGACGCCGAAGGCCTGAAGGCATACCTGGGCGACAAGCCGCTGGGCGACATGGCCGGCACCGGCACGATCGACCACGTCGCCTTCCTGGGCACCGATGTGGAGGCCATGCGCGCCCGGTTCCGCGCCGCCGGCGTGCCGTTCCGGGACCGGACGGTGCCGTCGATGAACCTGGAGCAGGTCTTCGTCGAGGACCCGAACGGCGTCACCATCGAACTGAATTTCCCCGGCGTCTGACCGCGGCCGCGCCTTTGCCGAAGTCCGATATCGCCGCCCCGACTGCCCGCACGAACGTCAGCCCCGGGCCTTCCTTGACCCGGGGATCTCGTCGCCACCGGCGTCCCCGGTACTCGGACAGGCTCCCGGGCACACGCCACCCGGGGGCTCCCCGCTACTTGTTGATCGTCGCCGCCCCCGCCTTCGACGACACCTCGTCCTGCGACCCGGTGCCGCCCGACACGCCGATGGCGCCGATCAGCTTGCCGTCCTCGATCAGCGGGATGCCGCCGCGCGAGCCGATCACGCCATCCAGCGAAAGCTGGTAGACCAGACCCGACTGCATCCCGTTCTCGAACACCTTCGTCTCGCGCCGGAACATGGCCGCCGCCTTCGCCTTGTGTTCGGAGATCGCGATGGACGCGAGAATGGCGCCGTCCATCCGGCTGAAGGCGACCAGGTTGCCGCCGGAATCGACGACGGCGATGTTCATCTTCCAATCATGCTTCTTGGCCTCGGCCGCCGCGGCGGCGACGGCAGCGTGGGCGCGGTCCAGCGAGATCGGAGCACCATAGGGCACGTCGAACGGCATCTTGTCCGGGACCACATCCAGCGGGTTGGGCGCCGTCTGGGCGTGCGCCGCCGTCGCCAGCAAGGCTGCGCCGAACACTGCGGCCGCGATTTGTCTTGTTCGCATGGTGTCTCCCCAAGTTTGATGGCCGTCGGTTCGTCCGATTTCGCACCTCCCGCCGTTGCTGGCAGGACGCACGCGGAACCATGCGGCCATTTCGATGCCTGCACAACAATCCCAGGCCGTATCGTGCTATCGGACACCCGGTATCCGCCCTACCAAACCACCGCTGCAATCCCGTCATTCGTCCAGCCCTGGCCAAAACAGGAACCCACCCGAATGCCCCGCCTCGTCTACGTGCTGAACGGCCCCAACCTCAACCTGCTCGGCAAGCGCCAGCCGGACATCTACGGCCATGAGACCCTGGCCGACGTGGAGCGTGACTGCCGCACCCTGGCGGCCGAGCTGGGCCTGGACCTCCGCTTCCACCAGAGCAACCGCGAATACGAGATCATCGACTGGATCCACGAGGCGCGGGACGCCGCCTGCGGCATCGCCATCAACCCGGCCGCCTTCACCCATACGTCGATCGCGATCCTGGATGCGCTGAACGCCTTCGACGGCCCGGTCATCGAGGTGCACATCAGCAACGTGCACAAGCGCGAGGAATTCCGCCGCCACTCCTTCGTGTCCGGCCGCGCGGACGGGGTGATTGCGGGCTTTGGCGCCCAGGGCTACCTGTTGGCGCTGCGCCGCATCGCGACGCTGACCGCGGCCGGTCAGGGCGCCCGCGTCTAGGAGACCGCACCATGACCTCGCCCACCAAGCGCCAGATGACCCTCATCGGCTTCCTGCAGGCGCAGAACTGCTCGACCTACCCCGGCAGCTGGCGCCACGCATCGACGATGCAGGACTTCACCACGCCCGAGTATTTCCAGCGCATCGGCCGCGTGCTGGAAGAAGGCAAGTTCCAGATGATCTTCTTCGACGACCGCCTGGCGATGCCCGACATCTTCGGCGACGACCACCGCATGGCCGTCGAGAACGGCGTCCGCGTCGTCAAGATGGACCTGACCTCCATCCTCACCGCCATCGGCCTCGCGACGAAGACGCTCGGGCTCGGCGCCACGTATTCCACCACCTATTACGAGCCGTTCCACGTCGCCCGCACCTTCGCCACGCTGGACCTGATGACCCGCGGGCGCGCCGCCTGGAACGTCGTGACGTCCTTGAACGACTCCGAAGCCGCCAATTTCGGCCGCGACCAGCACCTGGAGCACGACCTGCGCTATGACCGCGCCGACGAGTTCCTGGAAGTCGTCATGGGCCATTGGGACACCTGGGAAGAAGGCGCGCTGCTGCTGGACAAGGCAAACAACCGCTTCGCCGACCCTGACCGGGTGCACCGGCTGGACCATGTGGGCAAGTTCTTCAAGTCGCGCGGGCCCTTCACCGTACCACGCTCCCAGCAGGGCCACCCCGTGCTGATCCAGGCCGGGCAGAGCGGCCGCGGCCAGGCCTTCGCGTCGCGATGGGGAGAGTTGATCTTCGTCGTCTACCCGAACATCGAGGTCGGCAAGCAGAACTACCCGGCCCTGAAACGCTCGATCGCCGCCGCCGGGCGCGACCCGGCCAAGACCAAGATAGCAACGGCCGTCTATGCCGTGATCGGCGAAAGCGAGCAGATGGCGCAGGACAAGCGCGCCTACATCGAGGAACTGGCCAAGCCCACCGACTGCCTGGCGCTGCTGTGCGAGGTGCTGAACTACGACTTCTCCAAGCGCGGCGTCGACGAGCCGTTCACGGACGATGAATTGGCATCCATCTCCGGCTGGACCGGCTTCCGCGACCGCGTGGTGAGCATGAGCGGCAAGAAGAACCCCACCGTGCGCGACTTCGTCGACGTGTCGGGCCGCGGCCGCATCCGGGAGTTCCCGGTGTTCTGCGGCACGCCGAAGACGGTGGCCGACCAGATGGAGGAATGGCTGGTCGGCGACGCCTGCGACGGCTTCGTGCTGTCGCCGACGCACATGCCGGGCGCCTACGAGGACTTCGTCCGCCTGGTGGTGCCGGAACTGCAGCGGCGGGGGCTGTTCCAGACGGAATACCAGGGCGCCACGCTGCGGGAGAACCTGGGCCTGCAGATTCCGCGGTCAGGCGATTGGCGGACGATGTATGGGCCTGGCGAGGCGCAGGCGAGCGCCTCGGCGGCGGTAACTGCTCAACCCGGCGACAGGATGGTTTGTCCGCGCAATGTCGCGTTGATTGCCTGATATGCGTCCATGCCACGCCGCTTTGCGGTGCCGATG
>JAYUCA010000292.1:0-10041 GCA_043740535.1 Rhodospirillales bacterium
GGGGATTTCCTGTCGCGTCGGGTGCCCCCGGGCGTGGCGGCGGCGTGGGACGCATGGCTCGGTCTGCTGACCCTGTCGGTGCGGGAGGCCGCCGGGGCCGCCTGGCCCGAGGCCTGGCTGACGGCGCCGCTGTGGCATTTCGCGCTGGGCGCGGACGTGTGCCGATCGACGGGCGCGGCGGGGATCCTGATGGCCAGCGTCGACCGCGTCGGGCGGATGTTCCCGTTCACCATCATCGGCGGCAGCGCCGGCGTTCCGGAAGAAGACTGGTCCGCCGGGATGGAGGCGTTGATCCTGTCGGCGATCGACGACGGTTTCGATCCGTCGACGCTCGATGACGCGCTGCTGCGCCTGGGTCCGCCGTCCCGGCCGTCGACGCTGGCGCCGGGCGACTCGCTGTGGTGGTGCCGCGGCTCCGACCTTGTGGCGCCCACCCGCCGGCTGATCCGGGGGCTGCCGACGCGCGAGATGTGCATCGCCATGGTCCTGGGCGGCGTCGAGGACGAGGCGCCGGCGGGCATCGATCCCGCCTAGAAGGCGCCCCATTCCGGCCGGTAGTAGCCGGCCAGCGCGCACAGCCCGCCCAGGAACCCCACCGTCGCCGCCATCACGATCAGCAGGCGGGAACCGATGATCGCCGAGGCTGTGGCCAGCACGATCCCGAGTTCCATCGCCGCGGAGCCGTTGTGGTAGGCGTGCGTCTGCTCCAGCGCGTGGTCCCGCTCATGCTCGAACCCGTGCGCGCGGTGGGAGATGGCTTCCTTGCCGTCCTTGGGGTCCCTCTCGTAGCGCTCCTGCTCCTGCGTCAGGGCGGCGATCGCCTTCTGCCGGCGGTCCGCCACCTCGGGCGACGACGGCGCCTCCAGCACGCCGATCATCCGCACGACGTCCTGGGACAGCGTGGCGCGGGTCGACTTGGCCTGGTACTGCGCCCAGGCGTCGGTGGCGTTGATCATGTTGAGCTGGGTCCTGATCTCGGCGTGCTTGGCGCCCTGCTCCGAGATGGCGAGGCCTGCCGCCAGGAACGCGACCAGCAGGGCCGCCAGCTGGGCCTGGCGCGCCTTGCCGGCGTCGTGGCCGGACGCGTCGGCATGGCCGGCATGGGCGATGTGCTCGGCGTGTTCGTGGTGCTCCAGCGTTTTATAGGCGCTCATGCTGTCCTCGCGTGCGGTCGATCGTTGCGGGGGCATCATGCACCAGGCGGGGCGCGGGATACAGCGGGAATTCGCGCAGCCCGCGCACGCCGGCTATTGCGGGTTGTCGTGCATGGTGAAGTTGTAGGTCCTGATCACGTATTTCAGCGTCTGGCCATACAGCGGATCGGTCGCGTAGACCCCGGTCAGCGCGTCGGCGAAGGCATCCGGGTCGTCTTTCTTCTCCATGGCCGGGCGGTAGACCGGCGCCGTGGCCAGCAGCTTTCCGTGCATGTCGAAGGCCTCGGTGATCGAGGCGAACTTGCGGAACTTCGCCTGGATCGTGATCGACGCGCCGCTGACGACCTCCCGCGTCGCGCTTTCGACCGCGGGCTGGTCGCCGACCGCCTTGATGCCGAAGGGGTTGTTGCTGTCGGTGGGCATCGATGCGCCCCAGGCGCTTTCCACCGCCCATTGCGCGAGCGTCACCGAGGCGGGGACGTTCCAGCGCGTCTTCGATGCGATCGCGGCCTCGACCACATCGGGCGGGACCTTGCCGAAATGCCCGACGCCGCCCGGCCGCGCCTCCTGCACCAGGGGCCTGGCCGCCAGCGCGAAGTAGGTGGCGCTGCCCGGGTCCACCCGGCCGGATGGCGGGATCATGCGCATCACCACGGCCTGGTAGGCCTCGATGGCCAGCACGGTGCCGATGTCTGATTCGCCGGTGACCGGCACCTCGGAGTGCGGGCGGGGCAGGCGGTCGTTGAGCAGGGACTGGATCACGAAGACGTCACCCGGCCGGTTCTCGGCCGCGCGTCCCACGGCCGCGAAGATGGGCGGGGCGATGCGGCCCATTTCATCCGTGCTGAGGATGGTTTGCGACGGAACCAGCGCCATCGCCGCTCCACTCCCCTAATGCCTGACGGGCGAGTTTGCCACGCGCGCCGGGAAGTGGACAGGGAAAACGATGGCGAAACGTTGCCACCCGCACCGAATGGATGTTAGCCCTTGTGGCGGGGAGCCCCTGGATGAGTGACAACCCGTTTTCCGAACCGGGCGAACAGGACCGCACCGTCATCCGTCCGATGCCGGGCGGATCGCGCGCCGCGGCCCGCGTGCCGCCCGCGCCTCGGCCCGCCGTTGCCCCGGCGGCCCAGGCGGTCGCCGGACCGGACATCGACGCCATCCCCGCGGGCGACGGGCCGCTGGCCATCGCCGCCGCCCCGCTGCTGATCCTGCTGGCCCGGCTGCGCAACAGCGCCACCGCGCCCGACCCCGGGGACATGCGCGAACGCACCCGGCGGGAGCTGCGGGCCTTCGAGCGCCGGGCAAAAGAGGCCGGGGTGCCGATGGACCAGATGCGGCTGGCGCATTACGCGATGTGCGCGGCGCTGGACGACGTCGTGCTGAACACGCCGTGGGGCACGCAGGGCCGCTGGCGCGACGAGCCGCTGGCCATGGCGCTGCACCATGACGAACGTTCGGGCGAGGGTTTCTTCGATCAGCTCCGCACGCTGCGGAAGGGGCTTCCCGCCGCGCTGCCGGTCATCGAGCTGATGTTCATCTGCCTGTCGCTGGGGATGATGGGCCCCTACCGCACCGCGCCGGACGGCCCGGCCCAGCTGGAGCGGGTGCGCCACCAGGTGTTCGGGCTGATCGAAGGCGGGGCCGCCGCCCCCGGCGCCATGCCATTGGCGCCGGGCACGGCGGGCATCGAGGTGCCGCGGCCGTCCCGCGGCGGCCTGCCGGTCTGGGTGGCGGGCAGCGCCGCGCTGGCGATCGTGGCCGGCGTCTATGTCTGGTGCCTGTCCAGCCTCAACGCCGCATCCGACGATTTCTATGCGGCGGCGTTGATGGCGCCGCCCGCCGCGATGCCGGCGCTGGTCCGGCCGCCCGCCACGCCGCCGCCGCCGCCGCCGCCCGAACCCGCAACCCCCGGTCCGGCCGAGCGGCTGCACGCGGCGTTGGCCGGCGTGGCCGCGGTCGAGGTGATCGGCGCGCCGGCCGCGACCACCATCCGCATCGGGGCAGCGGCGCTGTTCCCGGCCACGGGCGCCACGCTCGCCACCGGGCCGCTGGTCGATCGGCTGGCCCAGGCGCTGCGCGCCGAACCGGGCCCCATCCGCGTGATCGGCTACACCGACAACCAGGCGACCCGCACCGTCGCGTTCCCGTCGCGGTTCGCGCTGTCGGCGGCCAGGGCGACCGCGCTTCGGAACGCCCTGGCCGGCACGTTGCCGGACCCGGCGCGGATCACCGCGGAGGGCCGCGCCGAGTCCGACCCGGTCGCGCCCAACGCCACGCCCGAGGGCCGCGAGAAGAATCGCCGCATCGAGATCGTGCTGCCGCGCCAGCCATGACGCTCAAGCTCTCATTGATGCGGTGGCTGGTCACGCTGGTCGGCGTGCAGTTCTTCTGCGTGATCGGCTGGGTGCTCGGCCCGCTCTGGCCGCCGCTGGAGCCGTGGCCGGTGCGCGCCGTGCTGGTGATGGCGCTGCTGCTGGTCTGGGCGGCGGCGAACCTGTTGCTCGATTTCCGCCGCACGCAGATGGAAGGCGCGCTGACGCAGGGGTTGAGCGCGGCGGCGCAGGACGAGGCCTCGGCGGTGCAGGAGCGGCTGGCCACCGCGCTGAAGCTGCTGCGGCAGAACAAGGGCAAGAAGGGCTTCCTGTACGAGCAGCCCTGGTACGCCATCATCGGGCCGCCCGGCGCCGGCAAGACGACCGCGCTGCTGAATGCGGGGCTCGAGTTCCCGTTGGCCGGCGCGCTGGGGCCGGGCGCTGTTTCGGGCGTGGGCGGCACGCGGCTGTGCGAGTGGTGGTTCACGAAGGACGCGGTGCTGATCGACACCGCCGGGCGCTACACGACCCAGGACAGCAACCAGGCCGTCGACAGGGCCGGGTGGCAGGCGTTCCTGGCGCTGCTGCGCCGCACGCGGCCGAAGCAGCCGCTGAACGGCGTGCTGGTCGCCATCGCGATGGACGACGTGGCGGCGGAAACGCCGGCAGCGCAGGCCGCGCACGCGGCCGCGATCCGCAGCCGCATCGACGAGCTGGAAGAAACGCTGGGGCTCCGGCTGCCGGTGTACGCGCTGCTGACCAAGGCGGACCTGCTGGTGGGCTTCACCGAATTCTTCGACGACCTGGACCGCCCGGGGCGGGAGCAGGTGTGGGGCGCGACGTTCCCGCTGGACGGCGCGCCGGATTTCGCCCAGGCGTTCCGCACCCTGCTGGAGCGCCTCGACCGGCGCGTGTTCGCCCGGCTGAACGACGAGACGAACGGCGACCGCCGCGCGTTGATCGCGGGCTTCCCGGCGCAGTTCGCCAGCGTGTTGGGGCCGGTGCAGTCGTTCCTGGCCGCGGCCTTCGCGCCCGGGGCGGGCGGCCGTGCGCCGCTGCTGCGGGGGGTCTACCTTACCTCGGGCACGCAGGAGGGCACGCCGATCGACCGGCTGACGGGGGCGCTGTCGCGCGCCTTCGGGCTGGACCAGAAGCGCGCCGCCAAATTGCGGCCCGAGGCGGGACGCGCGTATTTCCTGGCCGACCTGCTGCGGACCGTGGTGTTCCGCGAGGCGATGCTGGTCACCCACCGGCCGGGCGCCGCGCGCCGCAGGCTGGTGCTGCGCACGGCCGGGTTCGCCGCCTGCGTGCTGCTGGCGGTGGCCGGCAGCGGGTTCCTGCTGTTCGAGCGCGCGTCCAGCGTGGCGGCGATCGACCAGGCGCAGGCCGCGCTCGCCAGCCAGGCGCAGCGCGCCCAGGCGCTGCCGCTGGACCCGGTGTCGGACGCCGACGTGCTGTATCTGCTGCCCTGGCTGGACGCGGCGCGCACGGCCGCGTCCGCCCCCCCTGCCCGGCCGGACATGCTGCGGTTTGCCCAGGACACGAAGCTGGCCGCGGGCGAGGCGGCGGCGTATCGGCATGCGCTGGACAACGCGCTGTTCCCGCGCCTGGTCTGGCGGGCGGAGACGCAGATGCGCGGCGCCATCGGCCAGACCGACGCGCTGTACGAGGCAACCCGGATCTATCTGATGCTGGGCGGCGGCGGCCCGCTCGACCGCGACCTGGTGCGGGAGTGGTTCGTGCGCGACTGGGAGCAGACGGTGCCGGGCGAGGCCGAGGCGGGCAGCCGGGCGTCGCTCGGGCGGCATCTGTCGGCGCTGCTGGACGGGTCGTTGCCCGCCATCGCGCTCGATGGTCCGCTGGTGGCGCTGGCGCGGACGACGATCGGCCGGGTGCCGCTGGCGCAGCGCGCGTGGTCGCGGCTGAAGCCGGTCGCCGCGGCGCGCAACCTGGCGCCCTGGCGGCCGTCCGACGCGCTGGGCGCGGCCGGCGTGCGGGTGTTCCTGCGCCTGTCCGGCAAGGGGCTGGAGGAAGGGATATCCGGGCTGTACACCGTCGACGGGCTGCGCGACGCGATCCTGCCGGCATTGGCCCGCGCGGCCGAGGAAGCGGCCGGCGAAAGCTGGGTGCTGGGGGAGCCGATCGACCCCGCCGGGCCGCAGCGGCGCACGCTGGAGGGAGACATCGTCGCGCTGTACGGCGCGGAGTACGCCGCCGCCTGGGATGGGCTGCTGAAGGACCTGGACCTGGCGCCGCTGCGCAGCCTGACGCAGGCGGCGCAGGACCTTTATATCCTGGCGTCTTCCCACTCGCCGCTGCGCAGCCTGCTGGAGGCTGCGGGCAAGCAGCTTGCGCCGGCGGCGTCGTTGCCGGCGGGGAGCCCGGCGCGGGAGCGGCTGGCGGCGCTGGACGACCGCTACAAGCCGCTGCGGGCGCTGTTCGGCACGGGCGGGGCGGCGCCGATCGACCAGGTGATGCGTCCGCTGGGCGATTTGCAGCAGCAGCTTGCCAAGCAGGCTGCCAGCACCGCCAAGGCGCCGCCGCCGGCCGCCGCGGACGACCCGGCCGTCGCACTCCGCACCGAGGCGGCACGGCAGCCGCAGCCGCTGGCGCGCTGGCTGGTCGCGATGGCGACGGGGGGTGCGGCGCTGCGCGACGGCGGCCCGCGCGGGGCGATGATCTCCGCCTGGAACGCCGGCGGCGGCCCGGGCGCGCTGTGCCCCGCGATCATCGCCGACAAGTTCCCGTTCGCCGCCGCAGCGACGGCGGATGCGTCGATCGAGGACTTCACGAAGCTGCTGGGGCCCGGGGGGGCGATCGACGCGTTCTTCAACGCCCAGCTGAAGCCCTATGTCGACATGACCGGCAAGCCGTGGAAGCTGCAGCAGGTCGATGGCGTGAGCGCGCCGCTGACGGCTTCGGACCTGGCGCAGTTCCAGCGCGCGGCGGCGATCCGCGACCTGTTCTTCCCGTCCGGCAGCGCCCAGCCGCTGGTGCGGTTCGACGTGACGGCCGGGGCGCTGGACCCGCAGGTGACGGCGGTGCGGCTGGAGCTGGGCAGCGGCATCGTCGCCGCGAGCCGGGACGCGCCGGGCCGGCCGGCGGCGCTGACGTGGCCGGGCCGCCCGCCGGCGCCGGCGGCGCGGCTGACCATCACCGCGGCAGCGCCGGTGCAGCTCGACACGTCCGGCCCGTGGGCGGTGTTCCGGCTGCTGGCGGGCGCCCGTGCGACGGCCAGCGGCGACCGCACGTCGCTGCTGTTCACGGCGAACGACCGCCAGGCCCGGTTCGACCTGCGCGCCAACCCCAACCCGTTCACCAGCACGCTGCTTGCAGAGCTGCGGTGCCCGGCGGTGCGATGAAGCCCCCTGCCGCCGGTTCGCTATCCAAACGTCAACTGGACACCGGAGCGCATTCGGTGCAGAGTCGTTTTGATCATGCATCCCTTTCCATGACGCGAGCGCGATGACAGAGCCGCTGACCCTGCCCGAGCCTGCCGAAGACCCGCCAGCCGGTCCGAACATGGAGCAGCATGCGGACTTCCTGGAGCTGGAGCGCACCGCCCAGGGCAAGCCGGAAACGCAGTACGGCAACGTCGTCGAAGCCGCCGTGCCGCCCGACTGGAAGCTGACGGCGGACATGGCCGGGGCGATGCTGGAACGCACCCGGGACCTGCGGGTCATGGCGTTGCTGACGATCGCCCAGACGAACCTTGTCGGCTTCCCTGGCTACGCCGAGGGCCTGGCCACGATCCGGCATCATCTGGAGACGATGTGGGAGCATGTGCACCCGCAGCTCGATCCCGAAGACGACAACGACCCGATGCAGCGGTCGAACACGCTGCAGGCGCTGCAGGACCGCGTGCTGCGGGCGATGCGCGACCTGCCGCTGGCCACCACGCCGCGGACCGGGCCGGTGGCATGGCGCGATCTGGCCGTGCTGCATGGGTCGCTGGAGCCTGAGCCTGGCCGCGAGCGAATGTCCGAGGCCGCGGTGCGCGCGGCCTTCGCCGGCACGGACAAGGCGCGGCTGGCCTTGCTGACCGGGTCGATCGACGGCGCGCTGGGCGATCTGGCGGCGATCCCGGCGGCCTTCGATGCGCAGGCCGGCGCCGGGACCGGTCCGGACTACCAGAACTCGATCAAGCTGCTGCGGGACATCCGCAAGGAGTTGACGCGGTTCGAGGCATTGGCCGAGGACAGCGCGGAGCGCGCGGCCGAGGCCGAGCCGCCGGAGCCGGGGGGCGACGGCGGCGGCGATGCCGGTCCGGCGGCGCCCCGGGGCCGCGGCGCCGCCTCGATCCAGGGCATCTCGTCGCTGAGCAACAGGGAGGATGCGCTGCATGCGCTGGAGCTGGCGGCCGGCTATTTCCGCAGCAACGAGCCGTCGAGCCCGCTGCCGCTGCTGATCGACCGGGCAAAACGGCTGGCGACGCTCGATTTCCTGGAAATCCTGCGCGACATGGCGCCTGACGGGGTGATGCAGGCGCAGATCGTGACCGGCGTCACACCCGAATGAGCGAAATCCGGGCGAATTCATTGCAGGCGGGGCCGATCTGCGGCTAGGTTCATCGAAACGATCGGATGGGGATCCGTTATGGCCAAAACCAGCAGTCAGAAGTTCATCGCGCGCAACCGGGCCCCTCGGGTCCAGATCGAATACGACGTCGAGACCTATGGGTCCGAGAAGAAGATCCAGCTTCCCTTCGTGGTGGGCGTGATGTCCGACCTGTCGGGCAAGCCGGCCGAGCCGCTGGCGCCGGTGGCGGACCGCAAGATGCTGGAGATCGACGTCGACAACTTCGATGACCGCATGAAGTCGATGAAGCCCCGCGTCGCGTTCATGGTGCCGAACACGCTGACCGGCGAAGGCAACCTGGCCGTCGACATCACGTTCGAGAGCCTGGACGATTTCTCGCCGGGGGCCGTGGCCAAGAGGGTCGATAGCCTGGCGAAGCTGCTGGAGGCGCGGAACCAGCTCAGCAACCTGCTGACGTACATGGACGGCAAGAGCGGCGCCGAAGCGCTGATCACCAAGGCGCTGAACGACCCGTCGCTGCTGGCCAGCATCGCGGCCAAGCCGGCGCCGTCGGCCTCCAGCAC
The DNA here is from genome assembly GCA_043740535.1 of Rhodospirillales bacterium. GTDB lineage: Bacteria > Pseudomonadota > Alphaproteobacteria > Acetobacterales > Acetobacteraceae > JBBROS01. Next base: position 8,575 of record JAYUCA010000292.1, read on the forward strand.
CGACGCGTCGGAGGAATAATCGATGTCTCAGTCCCAGACCTCCGCCCCCGAGGCGCTCACGCAGATCACCGAGGCGGAGAGCGAGTTCGCGTCGCTGCTCAGCAAGGAGTTCAAGCCCAAAAGCACGAAGGCGCGCGACGCGATCGAGACCGCCGTCCACACGCTGGCGCAGCAGGCGCTGTCGAACACGGCGCTGGTGTCCGACGACAGCCTGCGCAGCATCGAGGCGATGATCTCGGCGATCGACAAGAAGCTGACCGAGCAGGTCAACCTGATCATCCACACCGAGGATTTCCAGGCGCTGGAAGGCGCGTGGCGCGGCCTGCACCACCTGGTGAACAACACCGAGACGGACGAGACGCTGAAGATCAAGGTGATGAACATCTCCAAGAAGGAGATGGGCCGCACGCTGAAGAAGTTCCGCGGCACCGCCTGGGACCAGAGCCCGATCTTCAAGCGCATCTACGACGAGGAATACGGCCAGTTCGGCGGCGAGCCGTTCGGACTGCTAGTGGGCGACTATCATTTCGACCATTCCCCGCAGGACGTGCAGTTGCTGGGCGATATCGCGCAGATTGCCGCCGCGGCCCATGCGCCGTTCATCACGGCCGCGGCGCCGACCGTGATGCAGATGGAAAGCTGGACGGAGCTTGCGAACCCGCGCGACCTGACCAAGATCTTCCAGACGCCGGAATACGCGGCCTGGCGCTCGCTGCGCGAAAGCGAGGACGCGCGCTATCTGGGGCTGACGATGCCGCGCTTCCTGGCGCGGCTGCCCTATGGCGCGAAGACGGAACCGGTGGAGGAATTCGCCTTCGAGGAGGACGTCACCAAGGAGGAAGGCGGCGGGGAGAAGTTCGCGTGGTGCAACTCCGCCTATGCGATGGCGACCAACATCACCCGCGCCTTCAAGCTGTATGGCTGGTGTTCGAACATCCGGGGCGTCGAGAGCGGCGGCGCGGTGGAGGGGCTGCCCGCCTACACCTTCCCCGATGCCGATGGCGGCGTGGCGATGAAGTGCCCGACCGAGATCGCCATCGCGGACCGGCGCGAGGCGGAACTGGCGCGAAGCGGCTTCATGCCGTTGATCTTCAAGAAGAACTCGGACTTCGCGGCCTTCATCGGCGCCCAGTCGCTGCAGAAGCCGCAGGAATACCAGGACGCCGCCGCCACCGCGAACGCCAATTTGGCGGCGCGCCTGCCCTACCTGTTCGCCACCTGCCGGTTTGCGCACTATCTGAAGTGCATGGTCCGCGACAAAGTCGGATCATCGAAGACCAAGTCGCAGCTGAAGGAATGGCTCGAGAGCTGGCTTAACCAGTATGTCGATGCCAACCCGAACTCCAGCAGCGACGAGTTCAAGGCAACCCACCCCCTCGCCGAAGCGGCCGTCGAAGTCGAAGAGAATGAGGAGAACCCGGGCTACTACAGCGCGAAGTTCTTCCTCAAGCCGCACTACCAGTTGGA
>JAYUCA010000293.1:0-2112 GCA_043740535.1 Rhodospirillales bacterium
GCCGCCAGTTCCTGGGCCAGCATGTGATTGGCATGCGGCACCAGTTCTGGCCGGTCCTCGACATGCGCCTGGCGCATGAGGCGAAGGCTATGGAGGTCGGCCACGCTGTATAGCAGGCGGGCCTGGGGCAGGTGCCGCCGGGCCAACGCCGCATAGATGGACGCGGCATCGACCCTGTGCAGGTAGACGAGGTCGAAGCCGCCCGCCTGCCGCCTGAGGACCTCTTCGACCGAACCCGCCCATGGTTCGCAGATCGCAGCGACCCCCATGGCCAGCAACATGGCCGCCCCCCCGCCGTCCCGCATGTCGATCGGCACGAACGTGACCTCGTAGCCCAGACGCTGCAGCGACCGCATGTGCGACATGATCGCGTTCGACCCTGCATCCCGGCCCGGCTTCGGCAACCAGGCGTCGATCACCAGCGCCCGCAGCGGCGGCGGCGCAGGCTCGGGGCCGTCCTGGGGTCGCCAGCGCCACTTCCGGCTGCTGGCCGACGCCCGCGCGCCCCGATTGCTTTGCCGTTCGGCCACCCGGCACAACAGTCGATCGACCTGCCCGGCCAAATATCGCGCACGGTCCTGCAGGATCTGGTCGCTGCCCGGCGAGTCCAGCAGCGCGGTCATGGCCCGCTGCGCCACCGCATCGAATTCCATCGGGCCGGCCAGCCGCGACGGCGAGTGGGTCAGGTGCTCGCCGGTGCCCTCGACCTGCACATGGACCATCGCAGGGGTGATCGGCAGCTGGAGGCTGCCCGCGTCCAGAACGAAGCTGTGCCGCCCGTCGCCGATGCCCGCCGCTTCCAGATCCGGGCGGTAGGCATTCGCCACGACCCGGGCCACCTGCAGCCCATCGATCCTGATGACCAGCACGAGGGCGGTCCGGGGTTTCGCCGGGTTCCATGCCCACCCGCAGATCCTGGCGTGGGACATCTCATCGACGGTGCCGCGGATCGCCATGATGCCTGCTCAGAACCCTCATGCAGGAACACCATTGCAGAAATGGAGATTCGATGCGAATTATCGAGACAACGATAAAAAAACATCTGGACGGCGTCGGCCAGATCGCAGGGGGACACACACCGTGGCATTACCCAGCAGCCTCATCGGCAAAAGCTTTTTCGCCAATCAGATCAGCAACGGCTCCGTCAGCGGCAGCGGCCCCTTCACGTACACGGAAGGCTCGCTTCTCTCGAACGCCAAGATATTCGGCACTCCGGTCGGCAGCAGCGCCACGGCGACAGTCACCAGCCTGACGACGGACCCGTCCACCGGCGTGCAGACCATCTCTGTCGTTATCCAGAACTCGCCCAACAGCTTCGCGAACGGCCAAACCATCACGGGGACGGTGACCGGGAACGACGCAACGGACTTCCTGGTGCACGGCGCCCTGTTCGGGGGTACGGCCGACCTGTATGCGACCAACACCGCCGCGCAGCAACCAGGCGTGGGCGCCAGCGCGCTTGTTCAGGCCCCGTCCGCCAACGTCGCCTACACTCCCGCGTGTTATTGCGCTGGCACGCTGATCCGCACCGAGCACGGCGAACGCCTGGTCGAGGCGCTGCAGATCGGCGACAAAGTCGTCACGACGAGCGGCGCCCTGGCTGAAATCCGCTGGATCGGCGTCCGCGCCTACCATGGCCGCTTCGCCGCCGGGCGTCCGCATCTGCTGCCGATACGGTTTCGCGCCGGGGCACTGGCCGACAACGTGCCGCACCGCGACCTTCTCGTGTCGCCGAAGCATGCGATGCTCATCGACGGCGTCCTGGTTCCGGCCGAGCTGCTGGTGAACGGATCGACGATCCTGCGTGAGCACGGCATGGCCCGTGTCGAGTATGTGCACATCGAGCTGGACCATCACGACACGATCTGGGCCGAGGGCGCGGCGAGCGAAACCTTTGTGGATGATGGCAGCCGCGGCATCTTCCACAACGCGGACACGTTCGCGGACCTGTATCCCGGCCGCGTGCCGGAGGCGCAGTATTGCCGACCGCGGGTCGAGGATGGATTCGAGCTGCACGCCATCCGCAGCACGCTGAACGCGCGTGCGGCAGGCCTCGCGCGGGTCGCCTGGGAGCATGATCGCTTAGGGTAGACGAAGCGATCAAGCTCTAGC
>JAYUCA010000294.1:0-1808 GCA_043740535.1 Rhodospirillales bacterium
CCTTTTCGTCCCTCGACAACGGCATGGCACGCCATGCACTGCGTTTTGAACACCTTCTCGCCTGCGGCGGCATCCTGCGCCGCGGCTGGCGTGATCGCCGCCGCGCAGAGAATCACGAAGCAAGGTGCTGCAACAAGGCGCCAGTGAGGCATCGGGAAACTCCTGCGTGAATGAAAGAGAGAGAGAGCGAAGCCGCCGTAACGCCTATTTCGTGCCGGCAGGCGCGCCACCGGCCGCAAGCGTCTCGGCTTCGATTTCAAGAAACACCCTGTAGGCGTTCCCCCGGTTGCTGACCCCAAACGCCGGGACATCGCGGTAGCGGCTCCAATCGACGCTCGGGTAGGCATCGCCGAACTCGGTCCATTGCGCCACCGCCTCGCCCATCGCAGCACGGACGAACCGGATGTAGGTGTCGGTGAAGGCAATTGCCTCGGCGGCGCTGTCGGCGGGTTTGCCATGCCCCGGGATGATGAAACGCGGCTGCATCGCCGAGACCTCCTGAAGTCCAGCCAGCCAGTTGCGCGTGTTGACCGCCGCACTTGCCATGAACGGGATCCGGCTGTTCTGCACGATGTCGCCTGCGAACAGCACACGCTCAGGCAGCACCAGCATCATGAGATCGCTCATTGAATGGGCAGGCCCGGCATAGACCAGTTGAAACTGGTGGCCGCCCAGCCGTATCTCGGCGGCGACCCGGAACACCACGCCTGGCAGCACGATGCGGGTCTCGGCATTGACCCACGGCGCCAAGGCCTCCCGGCGTTGCGCCAGGCGTGGGTCGGCCGCTTCGTCGTCCGTGTTGCCGGCAGCGGTGTAGTCCAGTGCCTTTTCCTGGGCGAAGATCTCTGCGCCGGCCTCGTCGCGGAACGCCTGCAGACCGTAGATGTGGTCCGCGTGATAATGACTGACGACAATATGCTTCACGGGCTTGTCGGTGATGGCCCTGATCTTGCCGAGCAGGGCGTGGCCCAGGCTGGGCGTTCCCAAGGCGTCGAACACGACGACGCCTTCATCCGTGACGACAAAGCCGGCGTTGGAGGTATGCCCCTGGTTCGCAGCGCTCGGGACGCCGGGATGTCCGAGCACGAAATAGATGGGCGCCCCCGGCACCTGCTGGACGACGATGTCCTCCGTCAGCGGCGCATACGCCTTCGCCCATGCCGGACCTGATGATGCGACCCACGCCAGCGGCGCCACCGCGGAACAGGCCAGGAGGCCCCTCCTGCTGGCAAGGCTGCGCGGCGCAAGCCATGGGGTCGCCGCCGCGTTCGATGCGCCGCAACAGTCCCCGGCAGGCCAGGGTTCACTGGTCGGCAAGACGCTGGAACCCGTAGGTCACGAGGCAGGCGAAGGCGGCATCCGTCTTGATGAAGGCGAGCCAGGCCCGCGCCGCCTCGGGGTGCAGCGCGCCAGACACGATTGCGGCGCTGTAGACGGCCCGTGTGTTCTGCTCTGCCGGAATCGCGACATGGGTGATGGGATGCCCCTGCTTCTCCTGGAAGATGGCCTCGGACGTCCATGTCACGCCGGCCTGACCCAGCCCTTGCATCAGGAACAACGGCGTCTGCCGATGGTGGATGCGGGTCAGCACCGCCGAACCGTCGGCAACCTTCGCCTCGTACACCGTCACCGCCAGCGCCTCGCCGCCCGCCTTTGACAGCGACGTCTTGATCTGGGCTGCGACGCCTTCGAAGGCCGGGTTCGGCATGATGATCGGAAGGCCCGCACGGCCGAGGTCCGCGAGACCGGTGATGCGCGCCGGATTGTCCCGGGGCACCATGATCGTCAGGTCGTTCGTGGCGAAGGAC
>JAYUCA010000295.1:0-2128 GCA_043740535.1 Rhodospirillales bacterium
TGCAAGGACACGAACGAGCAGATCGTTGCGGCCACCAGCGTGAACGCCCGCCCCACCTGCAGCGCCGGCGCCCGCGTGCGCAGGATGCCCGGCCGCGCCCAGGGCCGGCACAGCGCCGAGATGAACACCAGCGCCGACAGGTATCGCACCGCGACGGTGGCGATCGGCGGCAAGGTCTGGCTGGTCCACTTCGCCGTCGCGTCCAGCCCGGTGAAGCAGGTCACCGCCGCCACCATCAGCAGCACGCCGCCCATGACCCGGTCGACCGGCGGTTGGGTGTCCGGCGCTGTCACCCAGCCTTGATCCCGGACACGGCCCAATACGCCAGCCCATACGCCATTGCCGCCATGAAGAACGGCGCACCGGGCACGAACACCGGGGCGCCCGGTCCGGCGAACACCCCGAACGCCCAGCCGGCCAGCAACGGCGCGCCGATCGCCGTCAGGCCCTGGAACGACGCCAGCGCGCCCTGCATCTGCCCCTGCCGGTTGGGTCCGGCCCGTGCCGAGACCATGGCCTGGACCGCCGGGCCGCTGATCGCCGAGGCGGATTGCAGCGCGATGCCCGCGAACAGGATCCACGGCCGGTCCGCCAGCCCGAACAGCACATACGCCAGCGCCGCCAGCGCATACCCCACCAGGGCGGCCCGCCGCTCCCCCAGCGCCGGCACCGCGCGTTGCACCAGGAAGCCCTGCACCAGCGCGGACCCGACTCCGACGGCGGCCAGCGCCAGGCCGTTCTGCTGCGCGCCCCACCCCAGCCGCATGTCGTTGGCCAGCACGAAGCTGCTCTGCAGCGCGCCGAGCGCGAACCAGGTGCAGCACCAGGCCAGCACCAGGCGGGCGTAGTCCCGGTCATGGGCGACGATCACGAGGTTCGCCAGCGGGTTGGCGCCCGCCCAGCGGAACGGGCGGCGGTTTTCCGGCGCGAGGGTTTCCGGCACCATGATCGCGCCATAGGCCAGGTTGAGCCCCGCCAGCGCCGACGCGACCAGGAAGGGCGTCCGCACGCCGTAGCCGCCCAGGAACCCGCCGAGCGCCGGGCCGACGACGAAGCCGAGCCCGAACATCGCCCCCACCAGCCCGAAGCGCTGCGCCCGCTGCTCCGGCGTCGAGACGTCGGCGATCGATGCCGTGGCCGCCGCGAAGTTCGCCGCCGTCGCCCCGGCCACCAGCCGCCCGATGAACAGCCATCCCAGGGTCGGCGCCCAGGCCAGCACCAGGTTGTTCACGCAGATCCCCGCCAGCGAGATCAACAGCACCGGGCGCCGCCCGAACCGGTCGCTGAGGGCGCCGAGCAGCGGGGCGCACAGGAACTGCATCGCCGAGAACGCCGCCAGCAAGGCGCCCATCCAGAACGACGCGGCCGATTGCCCCAGCCCCGAAAGCTGCATCACCAGCGTGGGCACGACCGGGATGATGATCCCGAACGCCAGCGCATCGATGGCGATGGTCGCCAGCACGAAACCGATCGAGGCGGGGCGTTGCTGCACGTGGGACAAGGGGCAACCGAGGGGCAGTGACGCGGCGGCTATACACGGCGCCGCCGGATCGTGCGACCTTGCGACGTTGCGGAACGTTGCGTTTTCGTTTACGCATCATGCGTGGCTATATTCACGGCCGGGGGGAACGTTCGATGTCTGGGCTCCGTCTTCTGCTCGCTGCTGCGGCCGGCGCGGGCGCCGCTGGATGCACACCGGCAGGAGGGCCTTCATCCGTCGCCGATGCGCCAATGGCGGCCCCGGCGCAGGTGGCAGGTTTTCAATGTCCGAAACCCGGCACGAAAGCGGCATTCCGGATCGGGTCCCGGCCAACCGTCTTCAGCGGAGCCGATCCGTCCGACCCATTTGTCTGCACTGCGGTCGGTCCGGCAGGCCAAGCGATCCGGCGTGTGGCCAACGTCTACACGGCAGCGCCCGGGCAGGAGAGACTGGTCCGTGACGGTCTTGCTGCCCTTTTTCCCATGACGCCGGGCAAAAAGACGACATTCAGCTACCTTCAAGGGTACGTGAACGATCCGACGCAGAAGGACAAAAAGGAGGAGGTGTGGACCGTGGTCGGCCCGTCGATGCTGACGATCTCGGGCGTGTCCGTCAGCACGGTCGTCGTGACCCAGGACATCCAGACCT
>JAYUCA010000296.1:0-5553 GCA_043740535.1 Rhodospirillales bacterium
TAGAGCGGTATCGTTTCAGGTTGCTTGGACCTGAAACGAGGTTCCGCGTTCTTCATCAATACACTAGAGCTTGATCGCTTCGTCTACCAGAAGCGATCATGCTCGAGCGGTCCGGAATTGAAGTCCGCCACAGTGGTGATCTGCAGATTGCACCTCCCGGGCTTGTCCTGCGTCAGAGGCATGTCATTGGCGCACAACGATCCACCGGGCGATGACGCCCTGCGGGGCACAGAGGCGATGCTTTGATTTCCACCTCGCGTGGGGCTTGCACAGAGGCGGAAGACGCTGCGCTTTTCCGCCCTACGCTGGTTGGATTGTTCAGGTCCTGACGGCGGGTGCGCCCTTGCTCGCCCAACGAGGCTCATCGGCGCACCCTCATTTGCCGTGCGGCGGCAAGGCGGAGTTCAAGGCCAGCAGCAGCAGCGAGCGGCCGGTGACGACATAGGTCTCGCCGATCGCGAACTGCTGCCCGTCGTCCCGCTCTGGCACGTTCGTGTCCAGCACCAGCTCCCACCCCGTGCCGTGGGTGCATTCCGGCAGGGTGAAATGCACCATGTCGTGGTGGCTGTTGACGACGATCAGCATGGTCGTGTCCTGCCCGGGCCGCCGGATGCCGGTCGCCTGGGCGCGGCCGTCGATCAGCATGCCGAAGCACTTCATGTTGGCGTCGCCCCACTCGCCGTCCTGCATGCCGGCGCCCGACGCATTGATCCAGGTGACGTCGCGCACGCCGAGCCCCTCGATCTCCTGGCCCGTGAAGAACCGGCCGCGGTGCAGGATGGGGTAGCGCTGCCGCAGGCGGATCAGGCGCTGCACCAACTCGATCTGGGTCTTGCCCCAGTCCGGGATGTCCCAGTTCACCCAGCTGATCTCGTTGTCCTGGCAGTATGCGTTGTTGTTGCCGTGCTGCGTGCGGCCGAACTCGTCGCCGGCCAGCAGCATCGGCGTGCCCTGGCTCAGCAGCAGGGTCGCCAGCATGTTGCGCATGTTGCGCTGCCGCTCGGCGGAGATCTCCGCATCGTCGGTGTCGCCCTCGGCGCCATGGTTCCAACTGACGTTGTTGTCGGTGCCGTCTCGGCCGTCCTCGCCGTTCGCCTCGTTGTGCTTGTCGTTATATGAAACGGCATCGTGCAACGTGAATCCGTCATGCGCGGTGATGAAGTTGACCGTTGCCCAGGGCTTGCGGCCGCGCTTGTTGAACATCTCGGAACTGGCGCTCATGCGGGCCGCGAGCAACGGCGTCATGCCCGCATCGCCTTTCCAGAAGCCGCGCACGTCGTCGCGGAACTTGTCGTTCCACTCCGCCCAGCCAGGCGGGAACTCGCCCACCTGGTAGCCGCCGGGGCCGCAATCCCAGGGCTCGGCGATCAGCTTCACGCCGTTCAGCACCGGGTCCTGGCCGCAGGCGTGCAGGAAGCCGCTGCCCTGGTCGAAGCCGTGCGGCTCCCGCGCGAGGATCGTGCCGAGGTCGAAGCGGAACCCGTCGACGTGCATTTCCTGCACCCAGTAACGCAGGCTGTCGGTCACCATCTGCAGCACGCGCGGGTGCGACAGGTTCAGCGTGTTCCCCGTGCCGGTGTCGTTGATGTAGAACCGCTTGTCGTCGGGCAGCCGGTAATAGCTGGCGTTGTCGATGCCCTTGAAGCTCAGCGACGGGCCACGCTCGTTGCCTTCGGCGGTGTGGTTGTAGACGACGTCCAGGATGACCTCGAGCCCTGCGTCGTGCAGGTGCGCGACCATCTCCTTGAACTCGGCGTGGGCGAAGGCCGGCTTGCTGCTGTAGCGCGGGTCGGGCGCGAAGAAGCCGATCGTGTTGTAGCCCCAGAAGTTGGTGAGGCCGTTCTCGATCAGGTGGCTGTCATTGATGAAGGTGTGGATCGGCAGCAGCTCGATGCTGGTGACGCCCAGCGCCCGCAGGTAGTCCACGACCTCTTTGACCGCCATGCCGCTGAAGGTGCCGCGCAGATCTTCCGGCACGGCGGGGTGCAGCTTCGTGTAGCCGCGCAGGTGCGTCTCGTAGACGATCGTGCGTTCCCAGGGCACGCTGGGGCGGCGGTCGCGCAACCAGGTGAAGGCCGGGTCGATGACGACGCATTTCGGCATGTTGGCGGCGCTGTCGCGCTCGTCGAAGGTCAGGTCGTCTTCGGTTTCCAGTTGATAGGCGAAAACCTCCGGGCCCCACTTAAGTTGGCCGACATGGCCCTTCGCGTAGGGGTCCAGCAGCAGCTTGTGGGCGTTGAAGCGGTGCCCCTCCTCGGGCGCCCAAGGGCCGTGCACGCGGTAGCCGTAGACCGTGCCCGGGCGGGCATCCGGCAGGTAGCCGTGCCAGATCTCGTCGGTGTATTCAGGCAGCTCGATCCGTTCGATCTCGGTCTTGCCCTCCTGGTCGAACAGGCAGAGTTCGACCTTCGTTGCGTTGGCGCTGAACAGGGCGAAGTTGACCCCGACCCCGTCCCAGGTGGCGCCCAGCGGATGCGGCAAACCTTCGGCGATGCGTGACGCGCGTGCTTCGTGCAAAGTGGGGCCCCCGGATGTACACGTCCTACCCTAACAGCGCCCAGGCCCGCCGTGGGTTCCAAGCGATTATTCGGCGCCGGAAACCGCTGATTCAGTCCGTACTGCCACGGTAAGGCGATGCAGAGCCTGCCGCAGCGCCGCGGCCGAAGCGGCGCCGGATCAGCCGTGCGCGCCGCCGAGCAATGGCACAGCAAGGCAGGCGTTTCGGACCCAGGGGTTGCAACGTCCAGCGTCAGTAGCCCATGGGAGGTGCACATGCCCACAATGTCCACCTCGACCCTGGCCGCTGCCCCCTTGCCCCGCGCCCTGGCGCCGCGGACCCTGGCGCTGCTGCAGGCCCCGATCCTGCCGTTGCTGCTGCGGCTGTCGGCCCCCAACCTGGCCGTCATGCTGGCCCAGGCATCGACCGGGCTGATCGAGACCGCCTTCGTCGGCCGTTTGGGCACGGATGCGCTGGCCGGCATGGCGCTGGTGTTCCCTGGCTTCATGCTGATGCAGATGATGTCCGCGGGCGCCGTGGGGGGCGCGATATCTTCGGCGATCGCGCGGGCTTTGGGCGGCGGACGGCGGGATGACGCGGATGGCCTGGCGTTCCATGCCATGGTCATCAACGTGCTGCTGGGCCTGGCCTTCACCGCCATCGGCCTGTTCGCCGGGCCGGCGCTGTATCGGGCGCTGGGCGGCGAGGGGCCGGTGCTGGACGCGGCGTTGCGCTATTCCAACGTCATCTTCGGCGGTGCGATCCTGCTGTGGCTGTTCAACGGCCTGGCGAGCTGCCTGCGCGGCACCGGCAACATGCAGCTTCCGGCGCTGATCACCTGCGGCGGCGTGGCGCTGCTGGTTCCGCTCTCGCCCTGCCTGATCTTTGGGCTGGGGCCGTTCCCGGCGCTGGGCGTCGCCGGCGGCGGGGTCGCGTTGCTGATCTACTATCTTGCGGGCGGGTCCGTGATGCTGTGGCACGTGGCGACAGGGCGTTCGGTGATCACCATCGGCGCCGTGCCGCTGCGCGCCGCGACGCTTTGGGTGATCCTGAAGGTCGGGCTGCTTGCAGCGCTGATCTCTATCCAGACGAACCTCGTCGTGTCGTTGACCACGGTCCAGGTGGCGGCCTTCGGCCCGGGCGCGCTGGCGGGCTACGGCACGGGGTCGCGCCTCGAATACCTGCTGGTCCCGCTCGTGTTCGGGCTCGGCGCGCCGCTGATGGCGCTGGTGGGCACCAATCTGGGCGCCGGGCAGCGGAGCCGGGCGCTGCGCGCGACCTGGGTTGGCGCTGCCCTCGCCTTCGCGCTGACCGAGGCTGTCGGCCTGGTTGCCGCCGCATGGCCGGGCGCGTGGCTGCATCTGTTCGGCGACGACCCGGCGATGATCGCCGCCGGCAGCGTCTATCTTCGCAACGTCGGCCCGTTCTACGGCTTCTTCGGCCTCGGCATGGCGTTGTATTTCGCGTCGCAGGGCGCGGGCCGGCTGCTGTGGCCGCTGGCCGGTGCGGTGCTGCGGATGGTGATCGCCGTCGCGGGCGGATGGGCTGCGATGCGGTTGACGGGGACGCTGCAGGCGATGTTCCTGGCGCTTGGCGCCGGGCTTGTGGCCATGGGGGCCGTCAACACGATCGCGGTCGCAGCCGGCGCATGGTTTCCACGGCGGAGGGTTTATACCAGGTCTCCGGGACCATGACGCTTTCCCGCAGCGGTCATCGCGAGCCCTTGCGAAGCGATCCAGAGGCCGCACGCACCGCTTTCGGCCCCGGGATCGCCACGCCGCAAGGGCGGCTCGCGTTGACGGGTCATGATCCCTGGGTCTTGGCATGAGCCAGACTCCATGAACATGACACATCGCCGTCAACGTCATTGCGAGACCCTTGGCGAAGCAATCCAGGGTCGTAAGATCGGACGTGGGGCCCTGGATCGCCACGCCGCAAAGCGCGGCTCGCGATGACGGGTCATGATCCCCGAAACCTGATGTGAGCGAGCTATGATGTCGTCGCAGTTGACCGAACCGCTTTTCTACGACGACCTCCATGTCGGACAGACCTTCCGGTCCGCGCCCGTCGCGATGGACCGCGACCGCATCGTCGACTTCGCGCGGGAGTTCGATCCCCAGCCGCAGCACCTCGATGAGGAGACTGCCAGATCAAGCATGTTCGGCACGCTGGTCGCCAGCGGCTGGCACACGGCGGCGCTCAGCATGCGCATGCAGCTCGACGCGTTGATGGGCCGCTTCCCGGGCGGCGCGATGGGCGCGCAGGTCGATACGCTTGCGTGGCGCCGTCCCGTGCATCCCGGCGACACGCTGCATGCCGTCGTCGAGGTGCTGGCCATGCGCCTGAGCAAATCCCGCCCCGCCAGCGGCCTGCTGACGTTGCGCACCACGACGGTGAACCAGCACGGCCAGCCGGTGCAGGAGATGACGGCGGCGGTGTTCGCGCCGCGGCGGCCCGGCGCCTACTGAGCCGCCAGCTTCGCCTCGTCCTTCTCCGCCAGCGCCGGCAGCAGCGGCAGCAGCAGCGACAGGTCGCGCTCCGCCACGCAGCACAGATACTGGCACACCAGGGGCGTGTCGCCGTCCTGCTCCGGCAGCGGCAAGCCATCGGGGCCCAGCGGCAGGGCGGCCAGGCCCAGGTCCGAGTAGACCTTCAGCAGGTCCGGTCCCGCCCGCCACACCGCCGGGTGCAGCCCCTCCTGCTGCGCGAGGTCCCGCAGGTTCCAGATCGCCGAGGCCCGGTCGCTGACTGCGCCAGCCGGGTCACCGAGGCCCAGCAGCACGCGCCCGACCCGGCGGAACGGCATGCCGGCCCGTCCCGCCTCACCCAGCACCAGACCATCGGCTTCGGCCGGCGGGTTCGCCCCCAGGGCAGCGTAGCGCAGCCGTCCGTCGCCCGCCCAGGCCAACGCCTTGACGCGGCCTGGGCGGATCAACCGCCACAAGGCGATCAGGGCCAGCAGCAGCGACAGCCCGATCGCGACCCGCAAGGTGTTCGGCACTTCGGGCGACAGCACGACGTCCACCCAGGAATTCTCGGACAGCCGGCGCACCCGC
>JAYUCA010000297.1:0-1562 GCA_043740535.1 Rhodospirillales bacterium
GCCCGGGCGTCACCGCCTAAGGTGCGGACCACATCATCCCTGAAGCGCATCGAGTAGCGCGGCGACAGCCGGGGATCGTTCAGCCCATGCCACATCAGCAGCTTGCCGCCCGCAGCGCGAAAGCCGGACAGGTCTGGTCCGACGTTCAGGAAGTCGACCGCATCCAACGCGGCGATGTCTCGATCGAAGTCGAAAGTCTGGGTGTCGTAGCGCGGGCCGAACACAAAGTATTTGAGGATCTGCTCCGGCAAGAAGCTCAGGAGCGTGCCCGGGCCGCCGGTTTCGGGATTGACGATCGCGTCAGGCCATTGCAGGTCCTCGCCGCCCGCCTCCAGACCGGGAAAAAGCGCCTCGCCGTTGGAGGTTGCCGGCCCGCCGCGGATCCGCTGCAAGGTTTGCGATTGCGCCTCCGTCAGGCAGTCGGCTGCGTCACCGGCCTGGCACAGGCGCGGCTTGAGGTCGGCTTTGCAGCGATGCGGCTCGGTGACCTGGCCGTCGACTAGGCCGTCCTGCGCGTCGCACGCCGCCAACACGGCCCGGGCGATGATCGGCAGCTTCGCCGCAGGCAACGGGGACCGCGTCAGGGTCTGGCTGATCCAGGTGAAGCCCGCGGTCTGCCGGGTGACGTTGAGCCACGGTGCCGCCGACACGACGCCGTTGAAGTCGCCGGGGTAGCGCTGCGCGACCATCGCGGCCTGCCGTCCCCCGCCCGAGCACCCGTGGTAATAGGAATATCGAGGCGGCTGGCCGTAATAGACGTTGATGATCGCCTTGGCGGCGTCGCCCACGACGTGCGTCGATCGATAGGCAAAGTTGATCTGCCGCTCGGGGTTGTTCAGCGCCCAGTTGCCGTCATAGACCGGCGCTGTGGTTCCGGGGAGAATGGCGCCGCGATGGCCTGTGTCGGTCGTCACGACCGCATAGCCGCGCTGGAGGGGAAGTGGCGTTCCCGGGCTGCCCAGCACCAGCGTTTGCGTAAGGCCCGGCGGCGCGCCGTCGAGGCCGCCATACCCCTGGAACAGGAACTTGCCGTTCCACGGATCGGGCAGCCGGAGCTCGAACGTGATCTGCCGGTCGATGGACCCTTCCAGGCGGCAGTAGGCTGGCAGCGGCGCGTTCGCCGGCACTGATGTCGCGGCCTCGATGGATGTGTTCGAGGGCAGGCCGGCGGCAAAGGCCGCTCGGGTGCACTCCAACGCCCTGGCTGGCGACGAGGCAAGGACAGCCGCCGCCAGCGAGGCTGTGGCCGCCCAGGTATTCCGCCCGATGATCATCCGTCGTTCTCCGCGTCGGTGGCGCACGATACACCGATCCGGACGGAGACCAAGCGAGTTCGCGCCCCCGGCATGGCGCCCATGATGCGACAAAGCTTGCATCGGGCGGCCATACTATCGCATGAGGGGCCTACTTCGCCGAAAGCATTAGCCCTTCTTCAACCTCAATTTTCGAGTGTAGGGGCCGTTCGCGTGATATAAGCAGCCGCCGCCGCGCGATGGTATCGTGTGGTGGCGCGTGCCGTACAAGGATTTGTCAGTGGATCAGAGCAGCCCGGGCGCCGGCCC
>JAYUCA010000298.1:0-17063 GCA_043740535.1 Rhodospirillales bacterium
TCGCCGCCTGCAGCGCGTCGGCCGGCGACTTTCCGCCCCACAGCACGAACTGGAACGCCGGATAGAACCGCTCGCACTCGGTGATCGCGATGTCCACCATGTCCTCCAGGCTCTCGGCGCTCGCCCCCGGCGCGCCGCGCAGCAGCACCGCATGGCGGAACACCGGCATGCCGTCGTCGCTGTCCATGCCGAAATGACCGATCCACAGCCGCTCGTTCGCCAACGACAGCAGCTCGTACAACGCAGCCCGGCGCTTCTCGGGCACCTTCAGGTCGAACGCACAGGTGAAGTGCATCGCGCTGATCTCGTCCGACCAGCTGAAATACAACCCGTAATCGCACCACTTGCCCGGCGCCTCGGCCGCCATCTCCGCCTCGGTATGGCGCTCGAAAGCCCAGTCATTCGCCGAGACGACCTGCTCCATGATATCGAGGGGGTTGGCGGCAGTGTCCGATTGACGGACGCTAAGGGCTGCTGACATGCGGGGTCTCCCCAAGGTTGGAGGCAGGCCTCTCCGTGTCGCGGCGGTCCCGGGCGCCCATCGGGTGCACCGGCGAATCGCCGCACGGGCAGACTACCGGGCCGGGTCGCGCCGCAGCAAGCCCGTCCGGCTGTCTGTCTGGGCGCGGTTTCAGGACGTGGCCGGCGGCGCCATCGGCGAACCCGCATCCGCGACCGCCGGCGGAACGCTTTGCGGCGCCGCCTCGGACCCGCCCGTGCCCACATGCGGCGGCACTGGCGTCGTCGAAACGGCCTGCGTCGTCACCATTTCCGCAAGCCTCGCCTCCAGCGCCGCCAGCCGCTCCTCCGCCCGCTCCTGTCCGGTCCGGGCCGCCGCAGCCATCTCCTGCACCGCCTCCAAATCGTCACGCTTCACCAGGTCCATCCGCCGGATCACCTCGTCGACGCGGGCGCGGATCGTGCTCTCCACCTCTTCCCGCAGCCCGGCCAGCGCCGAGAACGCCCCGCCCGCCACCCCGGCGAGGTCGTCGAAGAACTTCGGTCGTTCGGCCATTTCAACTGCCCTCCTACATCACCGCTCAGATGATATCGCCGCCCGCCATTTGCCAGTGCGCTCCGCCGCCGCCCTTCCAGATTGACCGCCCGTTTTGTCAGACCGCGCCCCGCCTCTATAACCCCCCCATGATCCTGATCACCGGCGGGGCCGGCTTCATCGGCAGCAACCTCCACGCCGCCCTGGCCGCCGCCGGGCGCCAGGCGATCGTCGTCGACTGGCTCGGCGACGGCCTGAAATGGCGCAACCTCGCCGCCCACCCGCCGGCCCTGCTGATCCGCCCCGAGGCGCTCGACGACTTCCTCGCCAGCCATCCGCCGCTCGAGCTCGTCTACCACCTGGGCGCCATCTCCGAGACGACCGCCACCGACGGCGACCTCGTCTGGCACACCAATGTCGAGCTGTCCTGGCGCCTGTTCCAGTGGTGCGCCCACCGCGGCGTCCGCTTCGTCTACGCCAGCTCCGCCTCCACCTACGGCGACGGCAGCCAGGGCTTCGACGACGATCCCGACGGCCTCGCCCGCCTGAAGCCGCTGAACCTGTATGGCTGGACCAAGCACGCCTTCGACCGCCGGGTCCATGCGGCCGTGGCGGCCGGCGAACCCATCCCGCCGCAATGGGTGGGGCTCAAGTTCTTCAACGTGTTCGGCCCCAACGAGTATCACAAGGGGCCCATGGTCTCCGTCGTGAAGCGCAAATACGACGAGGTCGCGGCCGGCGGCCCGCCCCGCCTGTTCCGCTCCGACAACCCGGGAATCCCCGACGGCATGCAAAGCCGCGACTTCATCTGGGTCGGCGACGTCGTCGACGTCCTCATGTGGCTGCACGACGCGCCTGCCGTATCCGGCCTGTTCAACCTCGGCGCCGGCCAGGCCCGCACCTATCTCGACCTCGCCTACGCCGTCTGCGACGCCGCCGGCCGCCCGCGTGACGCCGAGTTCATCGACATGCCCGGCAACCTCGCCGGCCAATACCAGTCCTTCACCCAGGCCCGCATGGACCGCCTCCGCGCCGCCGGCTACCCCGGCCAGTTCACCACGCTCGAGGCGGGCATCCACCGCTACGTCCAGCAGCACCTGGCGCCGGGGGCGCTGTACCGATGACCTACGTGATGACCTTCCCGAACTTCGATCCCGTGCTGATCCAGTTCGGCCCCATCATGATCCGCTGGTACGCGCTGGCCTACATCACCAGCCTCGTGCTCGGCTGGCGCATCGTCCGCCGCCTGGTCCGGCTCGACCCCCCGGTCGCCACCCCCGAGCACATCGACGACTTCCTGACCTGGGCCACCATCGGCGTCGTCCTCGGCGGCCGCCTCGGCTACGTGCTGTTCTACCAGCCCGGCTTCTACCTGACCCGCCCGCTCGAAGCCCTCGCCGTCTGGCAGGGCGGCATGAGCTTCCATGGCGGCATGCTGGGCGTGACCGTCGCCATGGTCCTGTTCTGCCGCCTCCGGAAGCTGCCGCTGCTCGGCTTCTCCGACCGCGTCGCCACCGTCGTGCCGCTCGGCCTCGGCCTCGGCCGCATCGCCAACTTCATCAACGGCGAGCTGTGGGGACGCGAAGCCCCCGCCAGCCTGCCATGGGCCATGGCCTTCCCGAACGCCGGGCCCGAGCTGCGCCACCCCAGCCAGCTTTATCAGGCGCTGATGGAGGGCGCGATCCTGCTCGCCGTCACCGCCTTCCTGTGCAGCCGCCCCGCCATCCGCGCCCGCTTCGGCGTCATCACCGGCGTCTTCCTGGTCGGCTACGGCATCGCCCGCATCATCGGCGAACACTTCCGCGAGCCCGACCGCTTCCTGGGCTTCCTGTTCGAAGGCCTCACCATGGGGCAGCTGCTGTCGTTGCCGATGATCCTGGCCGGCCTCGTCCTCATCCTCCGCCCGCAGCGGGTCCATGGAACGGCTTGACGCCTTCATGGCGCGCGCCAACGCCGCCTACTACGCCACGCAAGACCCGTTCCGGGACTTCACCACCGCGCCCGAGATCACCCAGGTCTTCGGCGAGCTGCTCGGCCTGTGGGCCGCAACCGTCTGGGACCAGATGGGCCGCCCCGCCCCCGTCATCCTCGCCGAATGCGGCCCCGGCCGCGGCGCCCTGATGCAGGACGCAATCCGCGCCATCGCCCAGGTCGCCCCCGAATTCCACGCCGCCCACCGCCTGCATTTGGTCGAAACCTCCCCCCGCCTCCACGCCCAGCAGGCCGCCCGCCTCCCCGCCGCCATCTGGCATGACGCCATCGACACGCTGCCAGCAGGCCCCATGATCCTGCTGGCCAACGAGTTCCTCGACGCCCTCCCCATCCGCCAGTTCGTCCGCCGCGGCGCCGCCTGGACCGAACGCTGGGTCGAACACGGCGCCTTCGTCGAACGCGCCGCCTCAGCTCCAGACCCGTTGGAAGCTGTCATGCCCGGGCTTGACCCGGGTACCCACGCGGTTCAGCCGGACGAAGCCCATGGGCTGAAACATCGCAGTTTGAAACCTGGCCCCAGAGCTGTCGCGGGCGCCGGGGGGGTCGGATCATTCACGGGCGCGACCCGTGGACCAGCCATGACCGGCGAAGCAGAAACCCACGAAATCAACGAACCCGCCCTCGCCATCGCCAAATCCATCGCCGCCCGCCTGAAAACCCAAGGCGGCGCTGCCCTCTTCCTCGACTACGGCCCCACCGCCAGCGCCCCCGGCGACAGCCTCCAGGCCCTCCGCGACGGCCGCCCCGCCAACCCCCTGGCCGACCCCGGCCTGTCCGACCTGACCGCCCACGTCGACTTCGCCGCCCTCGCCCGCACCGCCCACGCCGCTGGCGCCACCCCGCACGGCCCCATCCGCCAGGGCCCCTTCCTCGCCCGCCTCGGCCTGTTCCAGCGCACCGGCGTCCTGGCCCGCACCCAGCCCCCCGCCCGCGCCGCCCTGCTGATCGAGTCCGCCCAACGCCTCGCCGAACCCGACCGCATGGGCGGCCTGTTCAAGGCCCTCGCCCTCTGCGACCCTCGCCTGCCCACCCCACCCGGATTCGAGCCATGACCACCCCCGAGGCCCTCGTCAGCCCCGCCCTGGCCGCACGCCACGGCTTCTTCACCCGCCGCGGCGGCGTCAGCACCGGCCCCTTCGCCAGCCTCAACTGCAGCCTCTCCAGCCCCGACGACCCCGCCTGCGTCGCCGAGAACCGCGCCCGCGTCGCCGCCGCCCTGGGCGCAGCCACCCTCCTGGGCCTCACCCAGGTGCACGGCCCCGCCGTCGTCACCGTCACCGAACCCTGGCCCCCGGGCCACGGCGCCCGCGCCGACGCCATGGTCACGTCCCGCCCCGGCATCGCGCTCGGCATCATCACCGCCGACTGCACCCCGATCCTCCTGCACGACCCGTCCGCCGGGGTCATCGGCGCCGTCCACGCCGGCTGGCGCAGCGCGCTGGCCGGAGTGCTGGAGGCAACCGTCGCCGCCATGGAGACCCTCGGCGCAACCCCATCCGGCATCACCGCCGCCATCGGCCCCTCGATCCGCCAGCCCTCCTACGAGGTCGCCGCAGACCTGCGCGACGCCGTCCTCGCCCAAGACCCGGTCGCCCACCGCTTCTTCCAGCCCGGCCGCCCCGGCCCGGCGAACCAGCCGCACTGGCAGTTCGACCTCGCCGCCTACTGCGCCGCCCGCCTGCAATCCGTCGCCCGCATCGACACCATCGACGCCGACACCCTGGCCGAAGAGAACCGCTTCTTCAGCCACCGTCGCCGCACCCTGGCCAAGGCCGGGCCCATCGGCCACCAGATCAGCGCGATCGTGCTATAGCGCGTCCATGTCCCGTCTCCTGCCTTCACTAGCCCTGGCACTGTTGCTCGCCGCCTGCGGCGCCCTGCCGCAGCCGCTGTTCGGCAACCCCGGTTCCACCGGCTACCGCCTCGCCCAGCCGCCGACCTCCCGTCTCGCCGTCCCGGCCCCCACCCAGTCCCTGCTGACCGACGCCGCCGCCGCCGCCTGGGCCGCCGCCACCGCCGAGGCGCTGTTGCAGCAGGAGGTCCCCGCCGCCGCCGGCCGCTCCGCCAGCGGCCGCGACTGGACCCTGCTGCTCGCCGCCGAACTCCGCAACAACGAGGTCGTCCCCAGCTACACCGTTCAGAACCAGGCCGGCGAGCCGCAGGGCATCTCCGAAGGCGCACCCATCGCCCCCCGCGACTGGGCCAGCGGCAACCCCGCCATCCTGAAGGCCGCCGCCGCCCAGGCCGCCCCAGGCGTCGCGTCCCTGCTCGCCCGCATCGAGGCCGCCCGCCGCCAGAGCGACCCCAACTCGCTGCAGAACCGCCCCGCCCGCATCTTCATCGGCGCCGTCACCGGCGCCCCCGGCGACGGCAACCGCAGCCTGCCGGCGCAGATGCGCATCAAGCTGGAAAGCAACGGCCTGGTCGTGCAGGACACCCCGAAGAACGCCGATTTCGAACTGAAGGGCGAGATCGCCACCGCCCCCGGCATCAAGGGCACCACCCGCGTCGAACTGCAATGGACCGTCTCCGACGCCAAGGGCGAACGCGGCCGCATCGTCCAGATCAACGAGGTCGACCGCCGCCTGATCGTCCCCTACTGGGGCGACACCGCCATCGCCGTCGCCGAAGAGGCCGCGGGCGGCGTGAAGGACGTGATCATCAACTCCGGCGGCGGCCGCAGCGCGAAGTAGGCGTCATCGCCGGGCCTTGACCCACGGCTGTCCGGCTCCCCACGAAGCCCCCCCCGCGATCGCCGCCAGGGTGGAATGCCCTTCATTCCACCAACCAATCGGAACGAGTTTGCCAAAACCGATTTCACCCGGCGCCGCCGTGCCAACGGTTTCATTTTCATGTGATCCGCTCTAAGAACCCCCCGACGCCGCCCGGGAACCGACCCCCTCATGAAGATCGTTGCCTGCAACAGCAACCGCCCCCTCGCCGAGGCCGTCGCGCAAGCCCTCCAGATGCACCTCGCCAAGGCCAGCGTCCGCCGCTTCGCCGACATGGAGATCTTCGTCGAGATCCACGAGAACGTCCGCGGCGAGGACGTGTTCGTCATCCAGAGCACGTCCTACCCCGCCAACGACAACCTCATGGAGCTGCTGATCACGCTGGACGCGCTGCGCCGCGCCTCCGCCCGCCGCATCACCGCCGTGATCCCCTATTTCGGCTATGCCCGGCAGGACCGCAAATCAGGCTCCCGCACGCCCATCTCGGCCAAACTGGTCGCCAACCTGATCACCGAGGCCGGGGCCAACCGCGTGCTGACGATGGATCTGCACGCCGGGCAGATCCAGGGCTTCTTCGACATCCCCGTCGACAACCTCTACGCCGGGCCGCTGTTCAGCCGCGACATCCTGGCGCGGTTCCAGGGCCAGGACATCATGATCGTCTCGCCCGACGTCGGCGGCGTCGCCCGCGCCCGCGCCATCGCGTCCCGCCTCGACTGCGACCTGGCCATCATCGACAAACGGCGGGAGCGGGCGGGCATCAGCGAGGTGATGAACGTCATCGGCGACGTGGCCGGCAAGGCCTGCATCCTGATCGACGACATGGTCGACAGCGGCGGCACCCTGTGCAACGCCGCCGCCGCCCTGAAGGCCCGCGGCGCGAAGTCCGCCAGCGTCTACGTCACCCACGGCATCCTGTCCGGCGAGGCCGTCAACCGCATCGAGGCCTCCGTCATCGAGAGCCTGACCATGACCGACAGCATCCAGGCCACCGACGGCGCCCGCGCCGCCGCCAACATCCGCCAGTTCACCATCGCGCCCATCCTGGCCGAGGCGATGCAGCGCATCTCCGACGAAACCTCGGTCAGCTCGCTCTTTGATTGAAAGGACCAAGCCCATGAAGCTGTTCTACCTGCCCGGCGCCTGCTCGATCGGCATCCACGTCATCCTGGAGGAGATCGGCAAGCCGTTCGATGCCCACAAGCTCGACCTGCGCGGCGTCCCGGCCGACCGCGCCGCCCTCGACGCGCTGAACCCCAAGGGCAAGGTCCCGACCCTGCAGCGCGACGACGGCTCCATCGTCACCGAATACCCCGTGATCGCCCACTTCCTCGCCGAGGCAAACCCGGCCGCCAACCTGCTCCCCACCGACAAGGAAGCGGCGCTGCGGGCGGCCGAGGCCATGGATTTCTGCGTCTCGACCATCCACATGCAGGGCTTCTCCCGCCTGTTCCGCCCCGCGAACTTCACCCCCAACGAGGCCGACCACGAAGCGGTCAAGGCGCGCGGCAAGGAGCTGATCGAGAAGGCCTTCGCCATCGTGGCCAAGCAGCTGGCCGGCAAGGACTGGATCGCCGGCACATACAGCGTCGCCGACAGCGCGCTGTTCTACGTCGAGTTCTGGGCCGCCAAGCGGATGGGTATGACCCTGCCCCCGACGCTTGCCGCCCATCTCGACCGCATGCTGGCCCGGCCCGCCGTGCAGCGCGTGATGCAGACCGAAGGCCTTTCGTGACGCCGATGGCAAGGCTGTCCCGATGCTGATCCAGCAGGCGTTCTGGTTCCTCCGCCACGGCGAGACCGACTGGAACGCCCGCTACCTCAGCCAGGGCAACGTCGATATCCCGCTGAATGAAACCGGCCGCGCCCAGGCCATCACCGCGGCCAAGGTGCTCGCCCGCCGCGGCATCCGCAGCATCGTCGCCTCCCCGCTGTCCCGCGCGCATGACACCGCGCTGCAGGCGGCGGCCACGATCGGCCGCGACGTGGTGCTGGAGGAGGAACTGCGCGAGGTGTCGTTCGGCGTGCAGGAGGGCCAGGTGATGGCCGAGTGGTTCGACGAATGGGTGGAGGGGCACGTCACGCCCGAGGGTGCGGAAACCTTCGCCGCCCTGCGCGCCCGCGCCGTCCGCGCCGTCAACCGCGCGCTGGCATACGAAAGCCCCGTCCTGATCGTCGCCCACGGCGCGCTGTTCCGCGCCCTGCGCGCCGAGATGAACCTGGCCCCCAACGTCCGCACCCCCAACGCGACACCCTATTTCTGCCAGCCGGGCCGGGCGCCGACGGACCCGTGGACCCTCACCCCCGCCGCATGATGCCAGAGAGCGAAGGGGATGACTCGTCATCGCGAGCTCTTGCGAAGCGATCCAGGGACCAGGAAACCCGTGCCCGGCCAGACTGGATTGCTTCGCAAGCACTCGCAATGACGAGAGAAGGCACCGGTTATTGCTCTGTGACGCCGATATGAGCCGCCCGCTGCGCATCCTGTATAGCCACCGCATCCAGTCCAGGGACGGGCAGAGCGTCCACATCGAGGAACTGATCGCAGCCCTGCGGGCGCAGGGCCACGACGTGCTGGTGATCGGCCCCGGCTTCTACGAGGCCTCCGGCTTCGGCGGCGAGAGCAGCACCGTCGCCCGCCTCCGCCGCCTGCTGCCGGGCGCCATCGGCGAGGTGGCGGAACTCGCCTACAACATCCCGGCCTACCGCCGCCTGGCCGCCGCCTGCCGCAGCTTCAAGCCGGACCTGATCTACGAGCGCTGCAACCTCCTCTACCTCGCCGGCACGTGGCTGGCCCGCCGCACCGGGCTGCCGCTGTTCCTCGAGGTCAACTCCCCGCTCGCCGAGGAGCGCGCCAGGCACGGCAACCTCCGCCTGCAATCCATCGCCCGCCGCCTCGAACGCAGCGTGTGGCGTGCCGCGACCCGCGTGCTGCCGGTCACCGGCGTGCTGGCCGATAGCCTGGTGGCGGCCGGGGTGCAGCCGGAGCGGGTGCACGTGGTGCCGAACGGCATCGTGCTCGACCGCTTCCCGAAGCGTCCGCCGCCGGACGGCCCCACCCTCGTGCTCGGCTTCGTCGGCTTCGTGCGCGAATGGCACGGCATGGACCGCCTGATCCGCAGCATGGCCGCCGACCCGGCGCCGCTCGCGCTCACCCTGGTCGGCGACGGCCCCGCCCGCCCTGGCCTCGAGGCGCTGGCCCGCGAACTCAACCTCGTCGCCCGCGTCCGCTTCACCGGCATCGTCGCGCACGACCAGGTGCCCGCCGAGGTCGCAGGCTTCGACATCGCGCTGCTGCCGACGGTCGTCCCCTACGCCTCGCCGCTCAAGATCTTCGACTACATGGCCGCCAGCCGGCCCATCGTGGCGCCCGACCAGCCCAACATCCGCGAGATCCTGACCGACGGCGTCAACGCCCTGCTGTTCGACCCGGCCCAGCCCGGCGACATGTGGGCCGCCGTCAGCCGCCTCGCGAACGACCCCACCCTCCGCCACCGCCTGGGCCAGGCCGCCCGCGCCGAGCTGGAAGCCCGCGACTACACCTGGTCCGGCAACGCCAGCCGCATCGCCGCCTGGGCCGAGGCCGACATAGGCTCATAAGCCCCGCCACCCCCGGAGCCCCGCCATCCCCGGGCCTTCATCCAGTGTGTCCAGGTCATCGCCGGACTTGATCCGGCGATCCACGCGGTCGAACAGCACGAAGGTTGGGCGTTGCAGCCATAAACTTCAATAGGCGGTGCTGGCGGCGCCGCGTGGATGGCCGGGTCAAGCCCGGCCATGACGTAAAACATTGCTATAATACCAGGGATATTAAGCATTGACCGGTCCGCATCGTCACTGCGAGCCCTTGCGAAGCAGTCCAGGGCGGCCAGACCTGATCTATCGGTCCTGGTCCCACCCTGCCACGCAAGCCGCTGACGATTCCAGGGCCGACCATTCTGCGAGACGGAATGGCAACGGCCGCACCCAGGCGTTGACAGCGACGCCATGTTAACGCATTTTTGAGACGCACCATCGGGGGCTTGCATGGCGCCGCTCAAATTGAAGCTCGCGCGTCCGAACGGCTCGGGCGCATCGCCGCGGCCGGCGCCGGCCGCAGCGCCGTTGTCGATCGACGCGCGCCTGTTCGACGCCGCCTACTACCGGGAACAGAACCCCGACGTCGCCGGCTCGGGCGCCGACCCGCTCGATCACTTCCTGGCGCAGGGATGGCGCGAGGGCCGCAACCCCAACGCCTGGTTCAGCATCCACTACTATCATCTCACCAACCCCGATGTGCACACGTTCGGCATCAATCCGCTGGCGCATTACGCGGGCTTCGGCTGGCGGGAAGGGCGTGACCCCTCGGCATCGTTCAGCATCGCCAAGTATCTGAACACCTATCACGACGTACGGGACGCCGGCATCGACCCGCTGCTGCACTACATCCTGTCCGGCAGGGTGGACGGGCGCACCGCGTTCCACGTCTGACGCCGGCCGCATCGGCGTGCTGCCCGGGCGCCGGAACGCTCCGACGAAACGCGGCAGGCGTGACAGACCCTGGCGGCGGACCAGGGCAAGCCGGCTCAGGCCAACGGCCGGGCCTTGATGGCAAGCGTTGCTTACGGCTATGGCCGGCTGATGGCCGGGGCGCCGCTGCCCGTGCAGACCGGCTGATCCCCAGCCCGTCGTCGATGGCGCCAGCCCGCCACGACATGCCGCGTCGCTGACAGCAGCGGCTTCGGCACGCTGGCCGCGATCACCTCCGCCACGCGGCGCGGCTGCAACGGATCCAGCCGCAGGCTGTGCAGCAGGTGCCGGCGCGCGGTCACGCAGTCGCCCTGGTCCAGCAGCACGCCGCCCAGCCACGCATGCCCCCGGGCGCGCGCTTTCCGCAAAACATGCCCCGGCGGCCGGTCTTCGGCCGAGGCCCGCGCGACGGCGCGCTCCATCGTGCGCAGGTAGTTGCGCGCCATGATCTCCCGGTGCCGGGTCAAACGGTCGTCCCGCCCGGTCTGGTAACTGATCGCCGGCACATCGAGCAGCGCCACCGGCCCTGCCTGGCAGACCCTCAGGTGGAAGTCATGGTCCTCCCCCGCCGGCGCCAGGCTCTCGTCGAAGCGCCCCGCCTGCCCCAGCCGTGCGCGCGTCATCAGCACAGTGGAGGTATGCACCAGGTTGCCCACCATCATCGCCGTGCCGATCCGCCCGCGCCTCGCCGGCACGTTGGCCAGGTGTCGGCACCCATGCGGAAGCATGGATCCCAACATCTCGGTCGTCTCGAACAGCGCGCTCTCGTCGAAATGCCGGTACGTCCCGTACATGCGGCGCAGGAAACGCGCATGCGTCACGTCGCCGCTGCGGCCCAGACTCTCCATGTCCGTCCACACCATCCCCACATCGGGCCAGTGCGCGAGGCAGGCAAGCTGCGCCTCGATCTTCCACGGCCGCCACACGTCGTCCGAGTCCAGGAACGCGATGAAATCGCCCTGCGCCGCATCCATCGCCACGTTGCGCGCGACGCACACCCCCTGGTTGTCCTGTCGTATGGTCTTGACCCGCGCATCCCTGCCATAGCGGCCCCGCAGCATGCCCCAGGTGCCATCCGAGGAGCCGTCATCGACCACGATGACCTCCATCCCGCCATGAGTCTGCGACAGCGCGCTGTCGATCGCCCGACCCAGCAGATCGCGGCGATCGTAGGTCGGTATGACGACGCTGACGACTGCAGGCACCTCCGAACTCCACGAGGATTACAGGATGGTAAGGTAGCCGCAATCGAAAGATTGCACCAAGCAACACTTTGTTCGAAAGCAGTGACATTTCGTCACATTCTGTTTATTTCAGTGGCAGAACATCGGCGCTGTTGCCTCGTCAGGCCGCGATCGCGTGCTTCTGCGCACGTTTCCAACCCTGGATCGCCGAATGCTGTCATGGGTCCGTCAGCCGGCCCCGTGCCGGTCAACGCCGGCCTTGCCCCCCAATCCGGCTTGACACGGCGCCGAACCTCCCCCGATTGTAGGTATACAAACAACCGTGCAGGGTGCCCGTGCCCCTCTATCTGCGCCCGACCGAGCTTCGGCATGCGCTGGCCGCCTTGGCAGCGCAGCCCTGCACGCTGCTCGCCGGAGGCACCGACCACTATCCCGCCCGCGCCACGCAGGACCGCGCCGAGGACATCCTCGACATCACCGCGCTGCCCGGCCTGCGCACGATCGGATGCGCGGCCGGGCCATGGCGCATCCCCGCGCTGGCGACCTGGACGGACGTGATCGAGGCACGCCTGCCGCCGCTGTTCGACGGCCTGAAGCACGCCGCCCGCCAGGTCGGCGGCATGCAGGTCCAGAACGCCGGCACCATCGCCGGCAACGTCTGCAACGCCAGCCCGGCCGCCGACGGCATCCCCGCCCTGCTCGCCCTGGACGCCCGCGTGGAGCTGCAGAGCCTGGCCGGCGCCCGCACCCTGGCGCTGGCCGACTTCGTGCTCGGCCCCCGCCGCACCGCCCGCCGCGCCGACGAGATGGTGACGGCGCTGCTGATCCCGGACCGTGCCGCGCACAGCCGGTTCGCCAAGCTCGGCGCCCGCGCCCATCTCGTGATCTCGATCAGCATGGTCGCGACGACGCTGGCGACGGACGCCGCCGGGCGCATCACCCACGCGGCGATCGCCGTCGGCGCCTGCGGCCCGGTGGCCAGGCGGCTGCCGCGCCTGGAGGCCGACCTGCTGGGCCAGCATCCCTCCGCGAACCTGGTGCGCCGGGAGCACCTCGCCCCGCTCGCCCCCATCGACGACGCCAGGGCCAGCGCCGCCTACCGCCTCGACGCGACGCTGGAGCTGCTCCGCCGCGCTTTGGCAAAACCGCTTCCGGTGGCCGCATGAGAGCCCCCGACGACCCCATCGCCTTCACGCTGAACGGCCAGCCCATCGAGGTCCGCGTCCCCCCCGCCCGCCGTCTCGCGGACGTGCTGCGCGACGACCTCGGCCTGACCGGCGCCAAGATCGGCTGCAACGCCGGCGATTGCGGCGCATGCACGGTGCTGCTGGACGGCCACCAGGTCTGCGCCTGCATGGTGCCCGCGGCGCGCGTGGCGGGCGCTTCGGTGACGACCGTCGAGGGCCTGGCCCAGGACGGCGCGCTGGACCCTCTGCAGCGAGCCTTCCTGCGCCACGGCGCCGCGCAGTGCGGCATCTGCACCCCGGGCATGCTGATGGCCGCGTCCGACCTGCTGGCCCGGAACCCCTCGCCCTCCGAAATCGACGTGCACGAAGCCCTCGCCGGCGTGCTGTGCCGCTGCACCGGCTACCGCAAGATCGTCGAGGCCGTGCTGGACGCGGGCGCCCCCGCCACCCCGCCACCCCCCGCCGGCGCCGCCGTCGGCGCCCGCATGGCGAAGGTGGACGGCCACGGCAAGCTGACCGGCGCCGAGCGCTTCGGCGCCGACGCCCTGCCCAACGAGGCGTTCCTCACGCTGCGCGCCATCCGCAGCCCGCATCCGCACGCCCGCTTCACCCTCGGCGACATGGCCCCGCTGCTCGCCGCGCACCCCGGCCTGGTGCGCGTGCTGACCGCCGCCGACATCCCCGGTCGCAACCTGTATGGCATCTACCCCACCGGCAAGGACCAGCCCGTGCTGGCCGAAACCCACGTGCGCCACCGCGGCGAGGCCGTGTGCGCCCTGGTCGGCGACGCGCAAACCCTGGCCGCCATCCCTGATTCGGCGCTGCCCATCACCTGGCACGTCCTGCCGCCCGTCACGTTCAGCACCGCCCCCCACGCCGCCCCGCTGCACGCCCACGCCCCCGGCAACGTGCTGTGCCGCGGCCGCGTCGCCACCGGTGACGTCGCCACCGGCATGGCAGCCGCAGCCCACGCCGCGATCGAGACCGAAACCGGCTTCGTCGAGCACGCCTATATCGAGCCGGAAGCCGGCTATGCGCAGAGGGTCGGCGAGCGGATCGAGGTCGTCGCCTGCACCCAGACCCCCTACATGGACCGCGACGAGCTGGCCCCGATCCTGGGCATCGCGCCCCACCAGGTCCGCGTCATCCCCACCGCCGTCGGCGGCGGCTTCGGCGGCAAGCTGGACCTGTCCCTGCAGCCGCTGGCCTGCGTCGCCGCCTGGCTGCTGCACCGGCCGGTGCGGGTGGTCTACTCAAGACCCGAGAGCATGGCCTCCACCACCAAGCGCCACCCCGCCCGCATCCGCGCCGAGGCCGCCGCCGACGCCGCCGGCCGCCTGACCGCGCTGCGCTTCCACGGCGACTTCAACACTGGCGCCTACGCAAGCTGGGGCCCCACCGTCGCCAACCGCGTGCCCGTGCACGCCAGCGGCCCGTACGCCGTGCCCGCCGTGCTGGCCACCTCGACCGCACTCCACACCAACGACCCGCCCGCCGGCGCCTTCCGCGGCTTCGGCGTGCCACAAGCCTCCTTGGCCACCGAAGCACTCATGGACATGCTGGCCGAACAGCTCGGCATCGACCCGCTCGAATTCCGCCACATCAACGCGCTCCGCCCCGGCGACGCGACCGCGACCGGCCAGGTGCTGGGCCAGGGCGCGGCGCTGGCCGAGTGCCTGGACGCGCTGCGCCCGCACTGGACCGCGATGCGCGCGGCCGCCGCGGCGCACAACGCGGCGCCGAACCCCGTCCGTCACGGCGTCGGCATCGCCTGCATGTGGTACGGCATCGGCAACACCAGCATGTCGAACCCGTCCGAGATGGTGATGGGCGTCACGCCTGACGGCGGCGTCACGCTGTTCTCCGGCGCCGTCGATATCGGCCAGGGCAGCAACACCATCATGACCCAGATCGCCGCCGACGCGCTGGGCGTGGCCGCGTCCGCCATCCGCCTCGTTGCCGGCGACACCGACCTGACCCGCGACGCCGGCAAGACCAGCGCCTCCCGCCAGACGCTCGTCAGCGGCAACGCGGCGCGCCTGGCCGGCGAGGCGTTGCGGGCGGAAATCCTACGCCGCGCCAATGCCGGGCCGGCAGGGCGGATCGTCTGGCAGCACGGCGCGCTGTCGGTCGAGCATGACGGCACGCTGACCCGGATCGAGCTGCCGGAACCGGACCACGAGGGCCTCGCGCTCCGCGGCGAGGGCCGCTACGACCCGCCGATCACAGCACTCGACGAAGACGGCCAGGGCATCCCCTACGCCAGCTACGCCTTCGCCGCCCAGATCGCCGAGGTCGAGGTGGACACCGCCCTGGGCACGGTGAAGGTCCGCCACATCGTCGCGGCCCACGACGTCGGCCGCGCGGTGAACCCGCAGCAGGTCGAGGGCCAGATCCACGGCGGCATCGCCCAGGGCCTCGGCCTGGCGTTGATGGAGGAATACCTGCCCGGCCGCACCGAGAACCTGCACGACTACCTGATCCCGACCATCGGCGACGTGCCCCCCATCACCACCATCCTGATCGAGGCCGGCGACCCCCACGGCCCCTACGGCGCAAAAGGCGTCGGCGAACCCGCCCTGATCGCCACCGCCCCCGCCATCCTGGCCGCGATCCACCACGCCACCGGCGCCCGCCTCACCCGCATCCCCGCGACGCCGGACCGCGTGCTGGCGGCCCTGCAAGAGAGGGCTGAATGTTTTCAACGTCATCGCCGGACTTGATCCGGCGATCCACGCGGTCCCGCCCGTGCTGCGTTCCGGACGTTGTGCGCTGCCGGCGCCGCGTGGATACGCGGGTCAAGCCCGCGCATGACGGGACAAATGCCACCCGCGATAGCCCGGCGCCTTCGGCAGGACCGGAAGGGCATTCGCCATGACCACCACCCACGCCGCCACCGACGCGCCCGACGCCACGGCCCTCGCCGAAGCCAGCCAACCGGCCGCCGACATCGTCACCTGCGACGCCTGCCCCGTGCTGTGCCGCATCCGCCTCGGCAAGACCGGCGCCTGCGACCGCTACGGCAACGTCGACGGCCGCCTGTTCCGCATGGACCCGCTGGTCGTCCTGTCGCATGACCCGGCCCGCGTCCCGCTGGGCGCCTGGGACGGCAACCCGGTCCAGGCCCGGGACGTCACCCTGACCGCCATCGGCGCCGGCACCACCTACCCCGACTACAAGCCCGCCCCCTTCATCGTCGGCAGCCAGATCGACGGCATCGACATGGTCACCGTCGTCAGCGAAGGCGTGTTCAGCTACTGCGGCCTGAAGCTCAAGATCGACACCGACCGCCACCTCGGCCCCGAATGCGCCCCCGTCCGCGCGAACGGCGAGCAGATCGGCCACGTCACCACCGCCGAATACGGCAGCCAGATGCTCAGCCTGGGCGGCGTGCGCCACCTGACCGGCGGCAGCAAGAAAGAAGGCGTCGCCACCTGTGCCGCGATGCTGGCGCTGGCCAACAAACAGGCCGTGGACCTCATGATCGACGGCGGCGCCGCCATCCGCGTGCAGGCCGGCGCCGCCCCCGTCATCGATGGCGTGCCGGAACAGCGCATGCGCGTCGGCTGCGGCAGCGCCACCATCGGCATCTTCGCCCCGCAATGGCAGGGCCACGCCGACGAGGTCATCGTCGTCGACGACCACATCACCGGCGTGCTGACCGAGCACCAGGCCGGCCGCTTCCTCGACATGCGCCCCGCCGGCATCCGCGTGCGCGGCCGCCGCTCCACCCCCGGCCGCTACTTCCAGGTCGCCAACCCCGGGCCCGGCTGGGGCGGCACGGACGTGCAGGACCCGCTGGACATCATCGACCGCATCGACCCGAAGCTCGCCTGGTCTGGTCTGCGCCTGCTGATGGTCTCCACCACCGGCGAGCACAGCGGCTGGTACGTGCTGGACGATGACCTCGTGCCCCTCCCCGCCCCGATGCCGCCCGCGATGGCCGACGCCGTCGCCCGCATCGGCGAGAACTGCGAGCCCGCGCTGTGCACCGTGCTGTTCATGGCCGGCGCCGGCGGCTCGCTCCGCGCCGGCGCCACCGGCAACCCGGTCCTGCTGACCCGCAGCGTGCAGCGCCGCCTGACCCGAGTCACCGCCGGCGGCGCCCCCGTCTACCTCTGGCCCGGCGGCGGCATCACCTACATGGTCGATGTGCTCACCCTGCCCGACAACGCCTTCGGCTACGTCCCCACCCCGGCGCTGGTCGGCCCCATCGAGTTCACCCTCCCCTTGGCCGACTACGCCGCCCTGGGCGGCTACCTGGACCGCATCCAGCCCGTGCAGGACGTCCTCCGCAGCCGAGCGGTGCTGATGACGTCGCCCCCCTTCCGAAATGGGCAACGGTGAGCGACGTGTGCAGCACCAAGGCCATGCCTCGCGCAACACCTTCATCGCCGGACCTTGACCCCCAGTCCGGTGAAGATTTGTGTGTAATAACAATACATAACGTCATGGCCGGGCTTGA
>JAYUCA010000299.1:0-2502 GCA_043740535.1 Rhodospirillales bacterium
CCATCGTCCGCATGGGCGTCGGCTATGACCGCATCGACCGCGCCGCCGCCGCCCGCCGCAACATCACCGTCTGCAACGTGCCCGACTACGGCACGACCGAGGTCGCCGACCACGCGATCGCGCTGACCCTCGCGCTGCGCCGCGGCCTGCTGCTGCACCACGACCGCCAGCGCGCGGAGCCCCCCGCCGGCTGGTGGGCGCATTGGAGCCCCCTGCTCCGCCGCTCCGGCGCCCAGGTTTTTGGCTGCGTCGGCCTGGGCCGCATCGGCACGGCCGCGGCGCTACGGGCCAAGGCGCTCGGCTTCGACGTCGTGTTCTTCGACCCCTACCGCTCCAACGGCGCGGACCTGGCGATCGGCATCCGCCGCGCCGCCAGCCTGGAGGACCTGCTGCGGCAGTCCGACGTCGTCTCCATGCACGTGCCCGAAACCCCGGAGACGATGGGCATGATGGCCGCCCCCCAGTTCGCCGCGATGCCCAAGGGCGCCGTCTTCATCGACACCGCCCGCGGCACCAACATGGACACCGACGCGCTCTACGAAGCCCTCAAGTCCGACCACCTGGCCGGCGCCGGCCTGGACGTGCTGCCCGTCGAACCCCCCATCGAGCCCATCCCGAAGCTGCTCGTCGCCTACCGCGCCCGCGAACCCTGGCTGGAGGGCCGCCTGATCATCACCCCCCACTCCGCCTATCTGACCCCCGAGGCCCACCTGGACATCCGCATAAAATCCGCCGAGACCATGCGCGCCGCCCTGATGAGCAACCGCCCGCAGAACGTGATCGCGCCCACCGACTATTAGGGTGTCATGACCTCTGCCGACACGCTGATCCTGTAGGGTGTCATGACCTCTGCCGACACGCTGATCCTGGCCGGCGCGCTGGTTGCCGGCTTCGTCCAGGGTTTGTCAGGGTTTGCGCTCGGCCTGGTCGCCATGGTGTTCTGGTCCGGCGTGCTGCCGCCGCAGCAGGCCGCGCCGCTGATCGCGCTGGCCTCGCTCGCCGGCCAGGTGGTGACGCTGCGGACTGTGCTGCCGCGCCTGGATTGGCGCCGGGCAACGCCGATGGTGCTCGGCGGAGTCCTGGGCGTACCGGTGGGCGTGATGCTGCTGTCCGTCGTCGATGCCGGCCAGTTCCGCCTGTGGGTCGGCATCCTGCTGTGCCTGTATTGCCCGGCCATGCTGTTCGCCCGCCGCCTCCCCCGCATCGCCTGGGGCGGCGCATGGGCCGACGGCGCGGCGGGCGCGGTCGGCGGCGTGATGGGCGGCATCGCCGGGCTGAACGGCCCAGCCCCCACCCTGTGGTGCATGCTCCGCGGCTGGCCGCCGGACCAGCAGCGCGCGATGTATCAGCCGTACCTGATCGTGGCGCACACGGCCGCCCTGGTCGGCTTCGCGCTGGCCGGCTTCCTCACCCGCGACGTCTGGCGCCTGGCCGCCTGGGTCGTGCCCTGCGCGCTGGCGCCCTCCGTGCTGGGGACGATGGTCTACGCCCGCATGCCCGCCGCCACGTTCCGTCAGCTCGTGTTGGCGCTGCTGCTGCTGACGGGGGTGGTGCTGGTGGCGCAGGGGTCGTGAGGGCGTCGCTCACCGACCAGCCCACGGATTGATCAGCGCTACCCCGGCGCGGTCGAAATCCGCCACGTTGCGGGTCACGACGCCCAAGTCATGCACCAGTGCAGTCGCCGCGATCAACGCGTCGGGCTGGGAGTAGGTGTATTTCGTTCGACGCCCCGCGGCGCCCAATCTCCTCCATGTCAACAGAACTTCCTCATCGACCGGCAGAATCCGCTCTCCGAACCACACTCGCACGCCCTGCACCAGCCAGGTTTCGAGCTCTGCGCGAAACGCGGCATCGGCCACCCCCTGGATCCCATCCCGGATTTCAACCACCGTCACGAGGCTGAGATAACAATGGACGGGAGGCACCGAAGCCGCCCACGCCCGAACCCCGGGATTGGCGCGTCCAGCCTTGCGAAGCTCGGACACCACGTTCGTATCCAGCAGCCAGGCGCGGGGCACTGCCAATACCGGTCAGAACGTCGGCGTGTCGCGGAACTCCGACCTCTCACGCCCGGGCTCGAAACTGTCCAGACGCGCGAAGGGACCCTCGCCGAACAACGCGGCCAGTGTCGGCTTTGCAGCTTCTGGCGCCAACTGCGCGTAGTCCTCAGCGGACAGCACCACGACGGCATCCTGCCCCCGAACTGTCACCCGTTGCGGTCCCTGCTGCCGGGCAAGCCGCACAACCTCGCTGAACCGGGCCTTGGCGGCCTCTAGCGACCATGACGGCAAGGCAGCGCCCGGCGGCGTCGCGTGATCGGTATCGCCCATGACACCCTCAACTGACTAGTCTGGTCAGTTAATATCTCACGGTGTACTTTGCAAGCTCGACTGGCGATGACCAACAGGGCAATCGGGTGAAGGAGTACGTGACAACGGGGTAAAGTGCTGAATCCATGCCAGTCCTCGATTCGCGATACGGGGAATGGGCATGGACGACACG
>JAYUCA010000300.1:0-1646 GCA_043740535.1 Rhodospirillales bacterium
CCCGTCTCGGCCATCGCGTCCACCTGGCCGGTCAGCAGCGCCTGGTAGGTGCTCGGCGTGTCGTCGAACCGCATCATCCGCGCGCCCGTGCCCAGCGCGCCCGTCAGGATCACGTCCTGCACGGTGCCGCGCGGCACGCCGATGCGCAGGCCCTTCAGCTCGTCGATCTTGCTGATCGCCTTGCCCTTCGGGCCATACACCGTGTTCTCGATCGCGCTGTACGGGATGCTGAACAGCACCTGCTTCGCCCGCTCCGGCGTGATGCCGAACGTCGCGACGATCAGGTCCACCTTGCCGGTGGTCAGGAACGGCAGCCGGTTCGATGCCGTCACCTGCACCAAATTCAGCTTCACGCCCAGATACTTGGCCAGCAGCCTGGCTACCTCGATGTCGTAGCCGTCCGGCTCCTGCTTGTCGTTCAGCAGGCCGTATGGCGGCAGGTCGATCAGCACGCCGACGTTGATCGTGCCGCGCTTCAGCAGCTCGTCCACCGTCTGCGCCCGTGCCCGGCCCCCCAGAACCAGGCCCAGCGCCACTGCCAGCAAGCCGAACGCAAGATACCGCAATCCGCGCCGCATCGTCATCGTGTCCGTCCCCTTATCGCTTATACGCCTGCCCCAGCCGCCGTTCGAGCAGCCGGCTGAGCGCCGTTAGCGGGTAGCAAAGCAGGAAGTAGATCAAGGCGACAGCCCCGAAGATGGGGAACGGCCGGAACGTCGCGTTGTTCAGCAGTTGCCCGGCCCGCGTCAGCTCCACGAAGCCGATGATCGCCGCCAGCGACGTCGATTTCACCAGGTTCACCAGGAACCCCACGGTCGGCGCCGTCGCCACCCGCAGCGCCTGCGGCAGCACGACCTTCAGCATCCGCGCGCCGTAATGCAGCCCCAGCGCCCGCGCCGCCTCCGTCTGGCCCACGGCGACCGACTGGATCGACCCGCGCCAGATCTCGCCCAGGAACGCGCCGGCATTCAGGCTCAGCCCCAGCACCGCCGAGAACAGCGGCCCGAAGCCGAAGCCCAGCATGTCGCTGCCGAAGAACACCAGGAACAACTGCAGCAGCAGCGGCGTGCCCTGGAACAGCCGGATGTAGCCGATCGCGAACCAGCGCAGCCCGCGGTACTCGGACACCCGCATCAGGGCGATCAGCAGTCCGATCGCGCCGCCGCCCAGGAACGCCAGCACGGACAGGCCGATCGTCCACCGCGCCGCATAGGGCAGGAACGCGAAGTCGGACCACGACAGCGTCCTCATCTGGACGCCGGGCGCGCGAAGGCGAAGCGCTCGACGGTGGCGAACACGCCGCTGAACAGCGTCGACAGCGCAAAATAGATCACCATCGCCGTGATGTAGGCCTCGAAGCTGCGGAAGGTGCGGGACTGGATGTCCATGGTCGCCGCCGTCAATTCCTCGGCCGAGATCACCGACACGATCGACGAGTTCAGCATCAGCAGGATGAACTGGCTGCCCAGCGGCGGCATGACCGCGCGCAGGGCCTGCGGCAGCACGATCAGCCGGAACGACTGCAGCCGGTGCAGCCCCAGCGCCCGCGCCGCCTCGGTCTGGCCATGGCCGATGCTCTCGATGCCGGCGCGGACGATCTCGATCGTGTAGGCGCTGCCGTTCAGCACCATGGCGATCACCGCGCA